>CAZKZR010000065.1:0-10387 GCA_964557245.1 uncultured Anaerolineaceae bacterium
CGCACGTCATCGCAGCCACGGGGTCCGCCATCGTTGTCACGGACTCGCGCGACAACGTGCTCCGGCAGCTGGAACCGTCAGCGGTCACGGCACCAACAGGAGCGCAACCGGAGGGAATCGCGATTGTCGACGGGGTGGTCGTCAGCGCGGACGCGGTTGATGGCACCCTGACATTCGCAACGGTGCCAGGGCTGACCGAGGCGAAGACGATGCGCATCGGGGACGCTCCGGTCAGGGTTGTGCCGTTGTCTGAGGGCCGCGCAATCGTCTCGCTGCAGGGCGACGGCCGCGTCGCCGTCATCGACGTCGCAGGCGCATCGGTGCGCAAACGCCTCGCGGTTGCGGAGCGGCCGGACGGGCTGTGTCCGTCGCCGGACGGGGAGTATTTCGCCGTGGCATCGAACGCGAGCGGGCTGGTGGAGTTCTTCGCCGACAAATCGTGGGGGAAGGCGCCAGCGATCGAGCTCGCACGCGGGCTTGGCGCCTGCGCGTGGGTCCGTTGACCGCGACCGGCGCCAGGAACACGATCGAGTGACGCCTTCGGGCCTTCGGGGTAAGGAATGCGACCAGGTCAGATCTGTCGCGTCGGTGGCAGGTTCTCACGGTGCCAGAACGAGGCCGCGCACAGCTGCCAATACTGTGGGCGCGAGTTTTGCTCCGAGCATGCCTTTCACGTCGAAGACCACGATGCCGTTTGTTCACGCAAGCAGTGCCAGGCGAAGCACGGCGACCTGGTGGAGCACATGGCATACAAGCGGCGCGTGTATGAGCGCAACCATGTGGGCCTTTGCGGCGTGGAGGAGTGCGGGCCTCATCCGGGGTTCGAGTGCTCCCTGTGCCGGGGCCGCTTCTGCGGTTCGCACCTGACGGAGCGCATGTACCCGTTTAGCGAAGGCTGGGTATCGATCGAGCGGCCGGTGAGCATATGCGCTCGTTGCTGGGACCGCCGGAAGATCTGGCGATCGCGGTGATCACGTCCGCCGAAATTGAAGCCGCGGCCAACGCGCTCAAGGGGCATATCCGGGAGACGCCCGTGTGGCCCCTGCGCGTGCCCGCGCCGGGCATGGACCGGGAGATCCTGCTCAAGTGCGAGCACCTCCAGCTGACCGGTTCGTTCAAGGTCCGCGGGGCGCTTAACTTCGTCCGGCAACTCTCCGCCGACGACGCGAAACGGGGGCTGGTTGCGATGAGCGCCGGCAACCATGCCCAGGGCGTGGCGCTTGCGGCGGCGTCGCGAGGCATTTCCGCGACCATCGTCGTGCCAGCGAGCGCGCCACTGGCGAAGATAACGGCCACTCGGGCGCTGGGGGCCACGGTCATCGTGCATGGCGCATCGCTGGACGAAGCGCGGGCGGAAGCGTTCGCCATCGCGGAGCGGGAACACCGAATTTTCGTCCCGCCGTTCGACGACGACGCGATCATTGCCGGACAGGGAACGGTGGGGCTGGAGATCGCCCGGCAGGCGAACGGCGTGGAGGAGGTTCTCGTGCCCACCGGCGGAGGAGGGCTGCTGGCGGGGATCGCGCTGGCAATCAAGTCGGCGCGACCGGATATCCGCGTGATCGGGGTGCAATCGGCTGCGATGGACGGGGTGGCGCGCTCGATGGCCGCGCATAAGCGAACCACGACCAGCGCTCACCGCACGATTGCGGACGGGGTGGCAGTCTCGGGGCCGTCGGAACGCACGTTCGCGTTGATCGAGCGGTATGTCGATGACGTCGTGACCGTCAGCGATGAGGCAATCGCCCAGGCAATCGTGACATTGATCGAGCGTGGGAAGTTCGTTGTGGAAGGGGCCGGCGCCCTCGGGGTCGCCGCCATCATGTCGGGGCGCTACCGGCCGAGTGGGCCCGCACTGGCTGTGATTTCGGGCGGCAACATCGATATCAACCTGCTCGGCTCCATTGTGCGGCGAGGTCTCGTGGAAGCGGGGCGTTACCAGCACCTGGCGGTCGAGGTCTCGGATACGCCGGGAGAGCTTGCCCTTGTTTCGTCAGTGATCGCCGCCGTGGGCGGCAACATCCTGGAGGTGGACCACAACCGCGAGTCGCCGGGAATGCCAGTCGGTGTTGCTGTGTTGGAGCTGGTGCTGGAAGTAAACGGCCCGGCGCAGTTCAACGAAATCGTCGAGGCCCTCCGGGTATCGGGTCTGCGCGGCGTTCCCGGAAGCCCGGCGCGGCTGGCTACGGAGTCAGCGCGGTCACGTCACGACCTGGGCTGACGAGGCGAGTCAGGCGGGCCGATCGGATTCGCGGCCGTCAGGCGAGAGCAGAGCGTCCAGGACTACGACGACCACAGTGAACACCAGCGAAGCAACGGCCAGGCGTAGCAACTTCCGAAACAGTCTCAGCAGCCACTTCATGGACATTCTCCTCGAGCGAGGCGGTTCCGGTAGATTCCCTTCTCGCTGCCCGGAATGAGCGTAGCGCCGACGGCGCGCTCGTAGAACTCGGCGGGCCCCACGCCGCCGATGATGGCATAGGCGTATCCCTCGGCGGCGAGGGCGTGGAGGCACTGGAGCAAGAGCGTCCTGCCGATTCCGCGCCCACGGTGGGTTTCGAGCACGCCAGTCGGTCCGAAGTAGTCCGGCCGGGTGACGTTGTAGCAGGCGAAGCCGATCACTTGCCTGTGTTCCACGGCGATGAAAACGGTCGCAGGCGCCTGGCTGAAGGCGACCGCGAGTTCGTCCTCCCAGGACGGGAACTGGAGGCGGGCGAAGCCCAGCGTGGCGGTGCGTTCGTACGATTCGGCCCGGCGGCAGACCACGCCTTCGTCAGTGAGGCGCGCGACTTCGGCAGCCACGGGCGCGAGATCGTGGATGGCGACCAGCATGTCAGGCATTCGGGGATGCCCCCCGGGGGCGCTTCCGCCGTGCGGCGATGGCGGTATCGATCGCCTCGATCTTTTCGCGCAGCAGACCACGGACGTAGTCTTCGGCGAGCGGTTCCTTCGGCGTGAACCGCGTGGTGCCTGCTGAGGTGCCGTAGATCGCGCAATGGTGCTTCGCCGCGCCGAAGTAGATAAGCGGCTTGCCACGGTACTTGAAGGTCGGCATCCCGTAGCTGATCGACTCGGTCGCCTCAGGCACCTCGGAGAGGATGACGCGGCGCAAGTCTTCGAGCGTTGCGCGCACGTCTTCCGGAAGCGGTGCGAGGTAGGCTTCGACCGTTGTGAGATCAGTGTCCATAGCGGTTCAGGGGGTCCGGAAGCGGACTCAGGCGAGCCCGCCGCCATCGAGAACCAGCGTCTGCCCGGTGGTGAATGACGAGGCCGGGCTTGCGAAGTACACCACCGCACCGGCCATCTCATCGGGGTCCCCGATGCGGCGCAGGGGGCTGTTGGTGAGTGAGTTCTTGAGGATGGCCTCGTTGTCCCACAGTGCGCGTGAAAACTCGGTCTTAATCAGGCCGGGCGCGATGCAGTTGACGCGGATGCCATCGGTACCCCATTCCTTGGCGCAGACCTGGGTCAGCATGATGATCGCGGCCTTCGAGACGGAGTAACCGCCGAGGCCGCCGCTCGCGCGCAGTCCGCCCGTGGAGCTGACGTTGATGATGCTGCCGCCCTGACCGTGCTCCTTGATAGCTTCGCGGACGAGCTTGCTGAGGAGCCAGGCCGATTTCACGTTGGTGTTCATAATGGCGTCCCAGGCCCGCTCTTCCAGGTCTGCGATGCCGCCGAACTGAGGGTTGGTGGCCGCGTTGTTTACGAGAATATCGACGCGCCCGAGCTGTTTTTTCGTTTCCGAGACGAGGTTCTGCAGCCCTTCGGACTCGCGGACGTTGGTGGGGACGGCGATAGCTTTGCGACCGGTAGCGCTGACGGCCGCGACGGATTCTTCGAGGGCTTCCAGCTTGCGCGCGGCGACGCAGACATCGGCGCCGGCTTCGGCGAGAGCGACGGCGATGGAGCGGCCGATGCCACGGCTGCCGCCGGTGACAATGGCGACTTTCCCGGCCAGCGAAAAGTTAGCGACGGTCATGTTGTATCTCTCCCGGCCGGGATTCCGGCGATGCCGGGTGATTCTACGAGGCTGAGAGATAAGCCGCCGAGTGCTGCGGGCAACAGACTGGGGCTGGCGCGGCGGCGTACAGTGCCATCACTCGAGGAGTTGCCGCATGCTGCTTGACCTGCAAGACCTTTTGCCGACTTTCGCCGAACGGGACGCAGCGAATCCCGAAGCGTATCCGCGCCAGAGCGTCGCGGACCTGTACGCGGCGGGAGTGACGATTGCGCCACTGCCGCCGCACCTGGGTGGCGAGGGAGCCAGCTGCCGGCGAGCAACCGAAGCGATCGAAGCCATCTCGGCAGCGTCGCCTTCGCTGGGGCTGATCGCGGCCATGCCACTCGGACTGGCGGGCTGCATGTCGCTGGAAAGCGGCGAGCCGGTTTCTGAGTGGCAGGTAGCCTGGCGGCGAGAAATCGAGCGCGTGGCAGCGGACTTCCGAGCGGGCAAGGTGTACGCCGCGTGCAATTCGGAAAAAGGCGCCGGAGGCTCCCTGGCGGCGACAAAGACGGTTGCCATCGCCGATGGCTCAGGGTGTTTCGCGCTTAGCGGCGAGAAGATCCTCGCTTCCTCCGGTGCGTACGCATCGACGTTTATCTCCACGGCGAAGGTGGATCCTCAGCAAATGCCGGGGGCCGGCGTGGTGGAGTTCTTCTTCGTGGACGTCGATTCGCCGGGGGTCCAGGTGATGAGCGACTGGAACGGCTTCGGGATGCGATCGACGGAGAGCCACAGCGTCCGCTACGAGGGCGCGCCGATCGCGGGGATGATGGGGTTCCCCAATTACATCGAGTCGGTGCAACCGGTGCAGTACTGGTATTGCCTTTTCGCGGCTATTCCGCTTGGCTGCGCGAAGGCCATTCTTCATACCCTTGGCTCGCCGGCGCCGCAGTCTCCGGCGCTGCGGCTCCGGCTTGCGGAAGCGCAGATGCGCTACGAGGCCATGCGAGCGTACCTGATGGAGACGGCCGGGGACTTCCGCGCGGCCGGCGGACCGGCCTATGCCGCGCGGGTTTTGCGGACCAAGACGTTCGTAACGCAGGAGGCTACGAAGCTCTGCGCCGAACTGTTCGCGCTTTCCGGTGGGCGGCATTACAGCCGATCGAGCCCGGTAGCGCGGGCGCTGGCCGATTCATTCGCCGGGACGGCCCTGCGGCCACCGCTCGCGCTTGGGCTGGATACGCTGGTGGAGCAGTTCTCGCTGGAGAACTAGTGGCTTACCAGCGTCCATTCCGGTGTACGAAGGTGTTGGACGTCATTGAGCGACTGCAGCGCGCGCGCACCGTGGCCTGAGAACACGATGTGGATGGAGCAGTGAGCCGGGCGGAAGAACATGTCGTACTGAACGCCGATGATGTGCCCGATGTAGGCGTTGATGACGCCACCGTGGCAAGCGATGACCACGCGTTTGCCTTCGTTCTCGGCGATGATCGCTTCGACTGCGTTCACGGTGCGCTTCCGGAAGTCGAAGCTGGACTCAGAGTAGGGGTACACGTCCCACTTCTTCTCGCGCAGCATGCGTTCCCGCATCGCGCCAAGGAGTCCCTGCCCGAGGAATTCGACGGCCGACTTATCCGGGGGCATATCGCGGAAGATCTCTACTTCGCGGAGATCGGGCATGACGATCGGCTCCAGACGGTGGTGGCGGGCGATCTGCTTACCGGTCTCAAGGGCGCGCTTGAGCGGGCTGGCATAGACCACGTCTACGCGGTCGACCGAGAGACGTTCGCCGACGGCTTTCGCCTGTTGCTCGCCGCGCTCGCTCAGCGGCGGATCGAAAGTATCGCCAACGGGGCCCGAGCGCGGGTCCGGAATGTGCTGCTCGCCATGCCGCACGAAGATCAGTTCCGTGACGCCTTCCACGCCTGTGAGGAACGCGCGATCAAACACCATCGGCGGTCTTGCCTGTCCGTTGCTCATGCTGGAACTCCTGGGCTGATGTAGTTGACTATCCCAGAGGCCGATGAACGGCGGAAGCGGCATTGGGCCGTTAGAATCGGCCCATGCAGCCGCCCACTGTCTCGGTCATGCTTCGATCATGGGACATTCGCGTCGGGACTACCGGCGAAATGGCACTCGATGCGGCCCGGAAGGCTGAATCGCTCGAACTCGACGGCATCCTCGCCGGCGACCATGTGACCTTTTACGGCTACGGCAATGATGGCCTGATTACGCTCACCGCCGCTGCCGCGGTGACATCTCGGATCGAGCTGAAGACCGGCGTGTACCTGCTCCCGCTGCGGCACCCGGTACCGGTCGCCCTGCAGGTCGCCCAATTGGATCAATTGAGCATGGGCCGGTTCGTACTCGGGATCGGCGTAGGTGGGGAAGACCCGCATGAGTTCTGGAGTTCGGGCGTGGACCCGACAACTCGCGGAGCGCGGACGAATGAGGCCATGCGCATCCTCAAGCGACTCTGGACGGAGGACCACGTCACGTTCAACGGACGCCACTTCCAGTTGGACGATGTGACGTTGTACCCCAAGCCGTTCCGGCCGGTGCCGATCTTCGTCGGCGGGCGTAGCGACGCCGCACTGCGCCGGGCGGGGAGGCTGGGGGACGGCTATACCGGGATCTGGCTGAGTGTCGACCGCTTCAAAGCGGCCGGCGCCCGCATCGCGGAGACGGCGGAAGAGGCGAAACGGTCAGCGGCCGAGATTGAACTGGGCATGCAGTTCTGGACCAGCGTTGCCGCGACGCGGGCGGCCGCGAGGGACATGGTCTCGCGCGGGATGCAGGGTACCTACCGGCTCCCGTTCGAGCGTTTCGAGCGGTACACGCCGTTTGGGAGCGCGAAGGAGATAGCGGAGTACCTCGCGGGATACGTCGAGGCCGGAGCGCGGCACATCAACCTCATCCCGGTCCAGGAATCGCCCGACGCCGTGATCGAACGGGCAGCCGAAATTCGGCAGGAGCTTCGCGCCCTCTGCCAGTGACGGCCTGCTCCGGGCTGTTCGACACGACAGGCGCCGGCGTCCGAAAATCCGGCCCATGGCAACGATCGCTGTAGTCGGCGCGGGTGCAGTCGGAGGGTATTACGGCGCACGGCTGGCGCTGGCGGGGCACGATGTCCGTTTCCTCCTCCGCCGGGACCTGGCCGCGGTGCGAGCGAACGGACTCCGCGTTTTCAGCCCTGACGGCGATTTCCACCTGCCGCAGGTAACTGCTGTGGGGACCGCCTCCGAGCTCGGCGTGGTGGACTGGGTGGTCTGTTCACTGAAGGCGACGGCTCTGGAATCGGCACGAGAGCTGGTTGCACCGTGCATTGGCCCGGGCACGCGGATCGTCGCGCTGATGAACGGCCTCGGGATCGAATCGAGGTTCTGCGAGTGGTTCGGGCCGGAGCGCGTCTTCGGCGCCATGGCCTTCGTGTGCATCAACCGCGGCGAGCCGGGAATCATCCACCACCTGGAGTACGGCCGCGTATCGATAGGTCACGCCCTCGATGACCCTGGCGAGAACGCGCGTCTGCGCGACCTTCTGGACAGCGGACAGATCGAAAACGTCGTCGCCCCCAACCTGCGTTACGCGCGCTGGGAGAAGTTGTGTTGGAACATCCCGTTCAACGGCCTGAGCGTCGCGGGCGGGGGCATCGGGACCCAGACAATTGTCACGAACACGGAACTCCGGCGGACGGCCGAGCGGGCGATGGGCGAAGTGGTGGCCGCGGGAAATGCAGACCTCGAAGCGGTGGGCTCAGTCGCCCGACTGGATGCCGCGGAGGTCATCCCTCGGATGTTCGCGCTGACGGAGACGATGGGCGATTACCGGACGAGCATGGTGATCGACTACGTCCTGGGTAACGAGCTGGAGGTGGAAACGATCCTCGGGAACCCGGTGCGGCGCGCGCGCGAACTCGGCGTGGGAACGCCGACGATCGAAACGCTCTACGCGCTGGTCTCGCACGCCGACCGTGTTCGCCGCGGCATCCAGCCGGTGCTGAGCGAATCGGACCTGGCCGCACCGGTCCGCCTCCGGTCATGACGCGGAGACCGTTGTTTGAAGAAACCTCCCCTCCGCTCTAGACTGCCGGCGGACTTGTGGAGGTGAATGCATGGAAGCTCGCGACATCCTGATTGACGGCGTCGACCAGATGACAGACTGGTTGGATATGGCCCTGAAGGACCTGACGGACGAGCAGGTGAACCACCAGCCGGGCGGCCACGCAGTCAACATCGGCTTTAACGCATGGCACGTGATCCGCACGGCCGACAACATCACGAACTTCGTCATGCAGGACCGGAAGCCTCCGATCTGGATGTCGAAGGGATACAACGAGAGCTGGGGACTGCCGGCGGTGGCGCAGGGCACCGGTATGGGCATGGAAGAGGCCCAATCGCTGAAGTTCGAGCAGGCGAAGCTCCGGCAGTACCTGGGCGAAGTTCGAGCCGATACCCTGGCGTTCCTGAAGGTGGTCCCGCTGGAGAAGCTCGACGAGGTGCAGATGATCAAGCCCCTGGGTGAGATGCCGAAGTGGCGCGTCATCCGCCAGGTGATCATGACTCACGGATTCATGCATCTCGGGGAAATCAACGCGGTGAAGGGCCAGTTGGGCCTGGGCTTCTTCATCTAGCGAGCTTCTCGCGTCGGAATTTGTTGCGGATTCGAAACCTGGCGCTGGTCCCGCTTTGGCGGGTTTAGATGCGTTCGCGGGCATCCTTCTGTGCGAGGAGGATGCCCCTATGTCAGACGCAGATCGCGCTCCCTCACCCGACCAGAATGACCCGACGGGGCATTCGCGCGAGGGCTCGCCCACGTACCACCCGGGTTCGCCGCCTTCCAACAACCTGAAGCCGCACGAGCCCGCGCGTTTGCCCGCGAACGACGGAGAGGCGCGGGAGCAAAATCGCGTGGGGACCGTGGAGCAACCGCGGGAAACGGAGCCGAACGTACCCAAGCAGGGGATGAACCCCCCGACCGGCGCGCCCGATTGAGCGAGCAATTCTCTGCCGAGCGGATCGGTCTCGGCATCGATATCGGTGGGACGGGCACCAAGGCTTCCCTGGTCGACCTGGAAACAGGGCGTCTCATCGGCGAGCGCGCGCGGGTTGCCACCCCGAAACCGGCCACGTTCGATTCACTTGGCAATGCAGTCGCCAAACTAGTCGCACCGTTACTGGAATCCGCGGACGTCGAGGCGGTCGGTGTGGGATTCCCGGCTGTTGTCCGGCGGGGCGTGGCGCTTTCGGCGGTGAACGTGTCTCGCGAATGGATGTACGCCGATGTCGGGCGGGTGTTCTCTGATGTCCTGGGCCGTCAGGTCTGGGCGCTGAATGACAGCGATGCCGCCGCATTCGCCGAGGCCCGCTTCGGCGCCGGCCGGCACCAGGGCGGGACGATCGTCGTCGCGACGCTCGGCACGGGCGTGGGGACCGGGTTGGTGATCGAAGGCCAACTCGTGCCAAACGTGGAGTTGGGCTGCCTCACTGTCCGGGGGAAGCCCGCGGGACAACGAGTCGCGAACTCAGTGAGGAAGCGGCAAAAGCTGACGTGGGAAACCTGGGCGGCCGACCTCCAGACATTCATCGATGCACTGGACGAAGCGGTCGCGCCTGACCTCGTCATCCTGGGAGGGGGCGTGAGCGCTGACGCTCATCGCTATTTGCCGCTGATCCGTACGCGGCCGATGGTTGTGCCGGCCCGCCTACGCAATGACGCCGGACTTGTCGGGGCGGCGGCCTACGCGGCGGACCAGCAGCTCAGGCGGGAACGAAGCGAGACCGGGACCGTAAGCCAGCTGGCGCCGACCGATCCGCCTCCGGTCGAAGACGACGAGACGGATGGCGGGATCACCCCGTTGAGGGGCACGGCGTAACGGCCCGGATCCAACTCCGTATTGCGTGATAACAACGAAGAGCCGGCCCCTGGGCCGGCTCTTCGTCGCGAATCGAACCGAGCGGAGCTCTTAGAGCAGGTCGCCGCCGCAGGCGCTGGCGGTGGTGCCGTACTGCTGGAATGCCTTGATGACGTTGCGGCCGGTGGTCCAGCGGTGGACTTCGTCAGGGCCGTCAACCAGCCGCTGGGAACGGATTCCGGTGTACCAGCGAGCCAGTGGCGTGTCCTGCGAGTAGCCGAGCGCGCCGTGGAGCTGGATGGCGGTGTCGACCACCTTGTGGACCATGTTCGCGAGGTACACCTTGGCGATGCCGTTCTCCTGGCGCAGATCCATGCCATTCTCCGCCTTGTAGGCGATGTGCATCAGCATCAGGCGGGCGATGTACAGCTGGCTTGCGCAGTCAGCGATCATCCACTGCACGCCCTGCCGTTCAGACAGCAGGCGGCCGAAGGTTTCGCGCTCGGTGATATGGGCGACGGCCATGTCGAGCGCGCGCTGCGCCATGGCGACGTTGTGCATGCCATGGCGGAGGCGGCCATAGGCGA
>CAZKZR010000066.1:0-6857 GCA_964557245.1 uncultured Anaerolineaceae bacterium
AGGTCCGCGGCGCGTTCGACACGATGGCGCGGCTCCAGATCGAACCCAAGCTCATCAGCGGCGACAACCCGGGCACGGTGAAGGCCCTCCTGGCGCAATTAGGCATCACGCTGCGCGGCGGAGTTGTCGCGGGCGCGGATATCGAACAGCTGGAGGGTGACGCGTTCCGCAACGCCGTGGAGGCGAACAGCGTGTTCGGGCGCGTGACTCCGGCGCTGAAGGCACGAATTGTCACCGCCTACCGCGAGCGGGGCCACTTCGTCGCGATGTGCGGTGATGGGGCGAACGACGTACAGGCGCTGCGGGCAGCCGATGTCGCTGTGGCGATGGCCTCGGGGACGGGCACGACTCGCGCGGTGGCCGGCATCATCCTGCTGAACGACTCGTTCGAGGCGCTGATTCGTGGGACGAAAGAGGCGACCGCGGTGCTCGGCAACGCCGCGCGGCTGAGCAAGCTCTTTATCGCGAAGAGCCTCTATGCCTTCCTGATCATCGTGGCGACCACCATGCTCGGGTTGGACTTTCCGTTCTTGCCACGGCACGGTTCGCTGACTGCGCTGCTGACGCTGGGGATCCCGGCCGTGTTCATTTCCATCAGCATCCCGCCGCCGGATGCGGGGCGCGATTTCACGCGGAATGTCTTGCGCTGGGCACTGCCGGCATCGCTGGCGCTGGCTGCCGCGGCCATCATCGTCCACCTCCTGACCGAGGGGCTGCTCAACCGGGACATCGCCGAAGCGCGGACCCTGGTTTCGCTGACCATGGGCCTCACCGGGCTGTTCTTCATGGTGGAAGTGCTCGGGTTCCAGGGGGCTTCGTGGCGGAGCCTGACGCGGCCGGTGATGACCACCGTTTTAGGCGCGCTGCTGGTGGCCGGATTCCTTGCGACCATCTACACCCGGCGGCTCCGGCATTTCTTCGAGTTCACCGAAGTCCACACCGGTGACTGGATCATCGTTGGTTGCGCGGTGGCCGCGGCGCTCGCGGGGCAGTACCTGTTGAGCCGCTACTGGCAGGAGTTCCTGGACATGCTGACAGGCGCACCCCGCCATGGGGATGAACTTCGAGGGCGTGCCCAGTAGTGTAGCTACGCTGTAGCCACCATCTCCTCGCCGGCCCGAACCAGCCAGTGAAGCCACTAGCGGTTTAGACTGCGCGGGCAAACGACAACGCGCAGGAGATTTCCCATGCCAGGCACCGTCCTCTACGAACGCAGCGGCCGCATCGCGACGATTACGTACAACCGCCCCGAAGCGCTGAACGCGATCAACGGCGAGCTGCGGATGGACCTGGACGCCCGCTGGGCACAGTTCCGGGACGACGACGAGGCATGGGTGGCCATCGTCACGGGGAACGGCCGGGCATTCAGCGCGGGAGCAGACCTGCGAGATGGCGCCCGGCCAAGGGGCACCACGCACTGGGAAACACCGAGCCTGACCTCCCTGGAGAACGGCATCGAAGTGTGGAAGCCAACGATTGCCGCCGTGAACGGTTACTGCCTCGGGTTCGCCTGCACGCTGGTGGCCGCCTGCGATTTCGTCATCGCCAGCGAGCGCGCGGAGTTCGGGTTCCCGGAGGTGCGCATTGGCGTGCCGACGATCCAGGGCTCGGTGCGAATGCCACAAAAGGTCGGCTGGCAGAACGCCATGGAGTTGCTGCTCATCGGGGAACGCGTCAACGCGCAGCGGGCCAAGGAGATGGGGCTCGCCTGGAAGGTGGTCCCGCACGAGAGCCTGATGGACGAAGCGCGAGCGCTCGCTGAGCGGCTGTGCAAGTCGGCGCCGCTGGCCGTGCGGGCGACGAAAGAGGTTGCCTGGCGCGGACAGCAAATGCCGTGGGTGGAGGCCATCCGCTTCGGGGAAACGATGCGGCGAGTGGCCGGGGCAACAGAAGACGCCAAAGAGGGCGGCGCCGCCGCGAGAGAGAAGCGAGACCCGAAGTGGCAGGCCCGCTAAGCAGGGCGTCAGCTCGCGAGTGACTCTCGCTCGGCCTCTGCCGGCCCTAGCCGCTCTGCAAGCTGGATTCGGTCCAGCAGGTCCCTGCGGGTGACCATGCCGACCATCCGACCTTCGTCCAGGACAGGCACCTGGTTGAGGCCCTTCTCGCCGAGCAGGACCAGGACCTCGACGGCGGGCTGATTCGCGTTAACGGTGATGACGCTGGCGCGCGGAGTCATGACGCGCTGAGCGGGGACACTGGGCCAGGCATCGCGCGGGACGCGGCGTACATCGCTGACGGTGATGACGCCGAGGACAGCGCCATCGTTCGCAACCATCACGGCGCGTTCGCCTTTGCCAACCATGTAGTCATTGACGATCTCTGCGACGGGCGTACCAGGTGTGACGCTCGCGAAATCCTCCTGCATGACCTGACGGGCGGTGAGCCGCTTGAGCACGCCCTCGAGCTGAAGGCCGGATGCTTCGCCGCGGGCCGCCCCGAGGAGGAACCAGCCGATAAACGCGAGCCAGATCCCATCGAGCAGGCCCCCGGCGAGGAGTACGAAGAACCCGGCAATGATGAGCCCGTAGCCGAACATCTCGCCGACGGAGGATGCGATGCGGGTGGCTTTGCGGAAACTGCCGGTGCGCTTCCAGGCGATGGAGCGCAGGACGCGCCCACCATCCAGCGGGAAACCCGGGAGGATGTTGAAGATGCCCAGGGCAAGGTTCACGAAGGCGAGGTAGGACAGCATCGCCTCCACTTTTTCGCTGGTATCGCGCAGCAGCAGCGCGAGGGCTCCGGTAATGGCCGCGATGACGAGGCTCGTGGCCGGACCGGCGGCGGCGATCTGAAACTCCTCACCCGCGGAGGCCGGCTGGCGGGACATGTGGGACATGCCGCCGAAGATGAAGAGCGTGATGCGCGGCACGGGGAGTCCGCGACGGCGGGCCACCAGCGCGTGGGCCATTTCATGGATGAGTACGGTGACGAAGAGAAGGACGGCGGAGCTGATTCCGATGGCCCAGTAAGCGAACGTGCTCCAGCCCTTGTACTGGTCCGGGAATACGCCATCGCTGAGTGACCAGGCGACGAAACCAAGAATGAGCAGCCAGGACGGATGGATTTCGATATCGATCCCGGCGATGCGCGCGACGCGGAAAGCTCTCCCCATGCGAGTACGCTAAGGGAAGCGGCTCAAGTTCGCCATGCTTTCGCCTACCGCTGCCCGCCGAGGCGCCGTCCGATGGCGACGGCCAGGCAGAGCGCGGCGGCTCCCCAGAGGTAGCCTCCCACCACGTCGCTTGGCCAGTGAGCGCCCACTGACAGACGGCACGGACCCGCCAGGACGATGATCGCCACGCAGGCGACGCGCACGGCGGCGCCCCAGGTGCGCCCAATTATCGACGGGGCGATGACAGCAAGCGCCCCGTAAATGAGCACGTCGCTGTAAACGTGGCCGCTTGGAAAGCCGTAGCCCGGGAAGTCCGCCGTCACGCGGACGTGGAATTCGACTGACGGCCGTTGCGCCTGGGCCATTTCCTTGAGCGGGGTTGAGAAGATGCGAAGGCCAAACGCCGCCAGCAACGTCCAGACGGCCGTGAGCCGGTCCTTCTGCGCGCCCGCACGAAGGCCGAGCCAGGGCCCGATGGCAGCAAGCAGGAGCCCTGCGGCCAACGCAGCGGTCTGCCAATGGAAACGCCCCATGGCGTTGACCCAGGATTCATTCTGATCGAGCGGGCGGATGCCCTGGAACTCCCGGATCACCCGGACATCTCCGGGGATCGGCGTTCCGTGCCAGGCGACGAACAGGCTGAGCGCCAGAGCGGCCAGGCCGGACCATGCAGCCGCGCGGAGCAGTTCAGCCTGGGTTCGCGGCAGTTTCAGGGGTTTGCCACCGGGCGCGCTGCCCAGCTCTCCCAGGTGGTCCAGGCGGCTTTGTTCGAACCGTCGCTCTTGCGCAGCCCGATGTCTTTGAACACGGACGTCGCACCCGAACTGGCAAAGGCCGGGTCCAGGGCGGCGAACCAGACCACGAGGCTGAAGCCCAGGCGATTCGCGTCTCCCAGCAGCCGTTCGAGGTAGGCCTGCTGGTCCGCCTCGGTGCCCACGGTAACGCGGCCCTCGACCGGCGCAGAGGCATACCCGCTCTCGGAGATGATGATCTCGCCGCTCCAGTGGTCTTTCAGTTCCGCGTAGTAGTTTTCTCGGATGTCCGCGGCACTGCGCGCTTCACCGAGAAATGGGTAGGTGCTGATGGCGAGCACATCCATCCTTCCCCGGAAGCGGTCGAACAACTCCCAGCGAGGAGGATGCACATCGCCGAACGAACCTTCGAGGTCTTCGAGCTGGAAGGTAGGGAAGACCTTCGTCTTCGGGCTGTTGCCCTTCACGACGTCGTACGCTTCGGAGTAGGCCGAGAGGTAGGCATCGAACTGTTCAGGCGCTCGCTCGAAGGTCATGTTGACCTCGACGCCGAGGGCCATGTAGGCAGGCTGGTAGTTCTTCGCGACGTAGGCGGCATAGGCAACGAACGCCTCGCGCACCTTGGGGTCGGTGAATCCCGCCTGAGGGTCGACGGAGGGCGGGAGGTTCGCGAGGCGACTGCGCTGCACCACGCCGTCGGTCGGGTCGATGGCGTAGAGCAGTTGGAGACCGTACTGGTCCAGGAGGGCGTTCTCGAGGCGCGTGCTATCCGCGGTCTGCTTGGAAACGGAGCCGCCAGGCATGAAATCCTCCCACGGCGGCGTGCGCTGAATGAGGATCGTCTCGGCGTGCTGGGCGGCGGTGGCAAACGTCCGGATGTAGGAATCGCTGGTACGTTCGGGCGGTAGCGAGCTGAAACCGAGGCGCATGTTGCGCTGCTCGCCGCTCGGAGCCGGGCGGGTGATTTCCGGGCCGGGACCGCCGGCTCCAGGGGTTGTGCCCGGAATGTCGGGGTCATCCTTGCCACAGGCTGCGAAAAGAGAAGGCGCGAGGACGAGGAGCGCTGTTACAATCGCGGCGGCAGGGGTTCGGAAGCGGTGGTGGATGGCCATTCGGTCAGTCTTCCTTGGCGCCATTTTGATCGGCCTGGTAATCGGCGGCGCGTACGCGGGGTTTGGCTGCCTCACGCGGGATGACAACGGCGAAGGTTCGACGCCAGTCGTGAGTGATGCTCCCGGCGGGCCCGGAGCAACGGCCAACGCGTTCGCGAAGGCGTGGACTGCGGGCGATACGAACGGGCTCTATGGTCTGCTCTCCCAGTCCGCTCAACGGGCCTATCCGGCCGAAGTGTTCAGCGAAACGTACGGGCGGTTCGCCGACGAACTGACGCTGGTTTCGCTCACGGCGACTGCCACGGCGGCATCTCCCGGCAGAGCCACACTCGCCGTGCGACTGGCTACAGCCTATTTCGGAGATATCGAATACACCACAACGCTTAACCTCTCACAGACCGCCCAGGGGTGGGCGGTCGAATGGCAACCTGAGGTCATCAGCCCTGAGATGGCGAACGGGCGTGAGTTCAAGAGCATCATCCAACGTCCGATCCGCGGTTCGATCCTGGACCGCAACGGCGAGCCGCTGGCGGTAACGAAGGACCTGCGGACGCTCGGACTGAACCGTTCGCTCGTGAGGGACCCGGCCGCTCTCCGCACGGCGCTGGTGGATTTCGGGTTCACCGCGGGCCAGGTGGACGGCGCCTTCAGCAGCGGCGCCGGGGCATCGCAGCGAGTGCGGGTGGGACCGGTTCCGGACGAGAAGGCAGAAGAGGCAATCACCACGCTCCGCAACATTCCCGGGGTGGTGCTGTACTTCGAATCCCAGCGCGTCCACCCCCTCGGAGCGGCCGCGGCCCATGCAGTGGGCTACACCCGAGAGCTAACTGCCGAAGAGCTGGCCAATCGGAAGGGGACGGGCTACCGGGCCGGAGACCGGGTAGGAGCGACCGGACTGGAGGCTTCGCAGGACCAGGCATTGGCCGGTTCGATCGGCGCTGAGCTCCGGGTGGTGGATAGCACCGGCGAACTCGTGAAGGTCGTTCTCAGCCGCCCGTTCCAGTCCTCAGTCGATGTCACGACAACACTCGACGCGGCTACCTTGCGAGCGGCGTACGCACGACTGGGCGCCAGGGCGGGCGCGGCCGTGGTCATCGACCCGAAGACGAACGCGGTGCTGGCGCTCAACAGCTCCCCATCATTCGACCCAGATGCGTTCGAACGGAACGACGGACCGGCGCTGGCGGCTATCACCGCGGCGCCGAACGGGCCGCTTGCCAACCGGGCTACCACCGGCCTGTATTCGGCCGGCTCGACCTTCAAGCTGATTACGGGCGCGGCGGGTCTGCTCTACGGGGGCTACAAGGTGACGGACCGCATCGATTGCAGCGCCGTCTGGACGGGAGTTGACCCGCCACGCAAGAACTGGGAACCAAGCCAGGGGCTGCTGACCATCGCCGAAGGGCTCATGCGGTCCTGCAACCCGGTGTTCTACGAAATCGCGCTCAAGCTTTACAACGACACTGACGGTGCCCTGAGCGATACGGCGCGCCTGTTCGGGTTCGGTGCGACAACCGGGACCAAGGGACTTTCCGAAGAAAAGGGACTGGTGCCGGACGCGCAGCAGAAGCGGGCGAAGACCGGCCAGCCATGGTACCCCGGGGACGAAGTCAATCTCGGCATCGGCCAGGGAGACCTGCTGATCACGCCAATCCAACTGGCGAATGCGTATGCGTCGTTCGTCAACCGGCAGCTGCGGACGCCCGTCATCATCGCTTCGGAGAAGCCGGTGGCGAAGGGCGAGATCCCGCTAAGCGACGAGCAGTGGAACCTGCTGATGAGCGGCTTGAGGCTGGTGACAAGCGCCCGAGGCACCGCCTCCGCTGCGTTCGCGCTTGCCGGATACAACGACTTCGCAGGGAAGTCGGGGACAGCCGAGGA
>CAZKZR010000066.1:6957-10338 GCA_964557245.1 uncultured Anaerolineaceae bacterium
TCGCCCGCGAAACCGTGGCCGCCAAGCACTGAGCATTCAGCGAGTGCCACGGCGAGACCACCATCGGAGCAGTCATGCGCGGAAGCGAGGAGTCCTTCGCCGTGCGCGCGCAGGACGAGTTGGTGGAGCCGCCGCTCCGCCTCCAGGTTGATGCGGGGGAGGCCGGCAACCATCCCGTGGGCGGCCTCGAGGTACTCGCTGCCGGCGAGCGTGTCCACAGCCTGCTCGAGGTTCGCGCCAAGCAAGTAGACCTCGCGGCCGGGGGCATCGAAGGGCGCGCGCAGAGCTTTGGTCACGTCTTCCAGGATGCCGAGCAGGCCGATCACGGGCGTCGGATAAACCGGACGGCCCTGGGTTTCGTTGTAGAGCGAGACGTTGCCGCTAACCACCGGCGTCCCGAACACGAGACATGCCTCGGAGATGCCGCGGACGGCGTGCTCGAGCGTGTAATAGACCTCGAGTTTCTCCGGGTTCCCGAAGTTCAGGCAGTCGGTTACGGCGACTGGTGTGGCGCCGGTGCAGACCACGTTGCGCGCCGCTTCGGCGACAGCAATCGCGCCGCCGGCATATGGGTCGAGGTAGCAGAGGCGGCCGTTGCAATCGGTCGTGACCGAGATCCCCTTCGTCGTCCCGGGCACGCGAATTACAGCAGCGTCTCCGCCTGGCGCGACCACGGTGTTGTTCAGCACCTGGTGGTCGTACTGGCGGAACACGCCGCGCTTGGAAGCGATGTTCGGGCGGGCGAGGAGCCGCAGGAGGACATCGTTCGCTTCAACCGGCCGGACATCAGCGAGCGAGCCAAGGTCGAACGTGTTCAGGGCCGCGAGTTCCTGTGGACGGACGCCGTTGCGACGGTACTGCGGGGGCTCGGTCGCGATATCGAACGGCACATGCGCTACTTCGATGCCGTTCTCGCGAATGACAACTTCACGGGAGTCGGTGACGACGCCGATGGGCTCACAGTGCAACTCCCAGTGGTGGAAGAGTGCCTGTACATCCTCGACGTGTTCTTTCTTTGCGACGACGAGCATGCGCTCCTGGCTTTCGGAGAGCATGACCTCGTAGGGACGCATGCCCTGTTCGCGGCGTGGCACGCGCTCAAGGTCCAGAACGGCGCCGGCGCCGCCCTTGGCGCAGCATTCGACGACGGAAGAGGTAAGCCCGGCGGCGCCGAGGTCCTGCAGGCCGACGATCCAGTCGCCGTGTTCGGAGGCGAGTTCGTAGCAGGCCTCCATCAGGAGCTTTTCCATGAACGGGTTGCCGACCTGGACTGCCGGGCGCATCTCTTCGAAGCGGGCCTCCGGGTCCGTGCGGCTGGCGAGGCCGCTCGCGCCGTGGATGCCGTCCCTGCCGGTATCGGCGCCGACGAGGAGGAGAACGTTCCCGACTCCGGTCGCGCGGGCGCTTTGCAGGCGGTTGGTTCGCGCGACGCCAACGCACATCGCGTTGACCAGCGGGTTTCCGTTGTAGGCGCTGGAGAAGAGCACTTCGCCGCCGACAGTTGGGATGCCGAGGCAGTTCCCGTACCCGCCGATGCCGCCAACGACGCCATCGAAGAGGAACCTGTTCTGGGGGTCTTCAGGCGGGCCGAATCGGAGAGAATCAAGGATAGCGATGGGGTAGGCGCCCATTGCGAAGATATCGCGCACGATTCCGCCGACGCCGGTGGCGGCGCCCTGGTAGGGCTCGATGGCCGACGGGTGGTTGTGGGATTCGACCTTCTTTACAACGCAGAGGCCGCCGCCGATGTCGATGGCTCCCGCGTTTTCGGCGCCCACCTTGGTCAGGATGTGGTCGCCGCCGGAAGGGAAGAGTTTGAGCAGCGGTTTGCTGTTCTTGTAACCGCAGTGCTCGCTCCAGAGGGAGCCGAACATCCCGAGTTCGACTTCGTTCGGCTCGCGGCCGAGCTGTTGGACGAGCACGTCGTATTCGGCGCGTGAAAGGGCAACGGCATCGAGGGCGGCCTGGTCAACTGGCATGCGCCAATGGTAATCGGCACGCGAGTTACAAGGCGTCAGTCAAACTCGTATTTGACGCCGCCTTCGGCGAACCCATGGCGGAACCAGAGCGCGGTGGGCTCGGCGTCATCTGGGATGACGAAGACGGCCTGGACGGAGGCTGTGGACCCTTCGCGGACGCGGGCCGGTGCCGAGACGTCGTTGATGCCGGTGAAAACGGCTCCCTCGCTCTTCGTTTTCTGGTCTCCGTCGTCGTCGTAGCGGTATTCCAACCGGGCCACGTCTCCAGCGATGAGCTGGCTGGCGTTCGAACCGTTCACCACCACCCACTGGAACACCACGATTCGTTCGCCGCGAGCCGGGCGGATGATCTGAATGAGGGAATCGCCGGGGTCGACAGCGCGAGTGAGGCGAACAGTGACAGTCTCATCATCCAGGCCGACGGAGAACGTGGTGGTTTCCTGGCCGCGCCCGGCGAGCAACTGGGCGTAGTTCACGTCGGCGGTCTCGTGCTGTCCGGCGGTGGCGATGGAGACGATCATTATCGTCCCGTAGATGCTCGCCAGGACGCCGCCGATGACACCGTTGATTACCACCGAAGAGTTACTGCCCGGCCCGGCGCTGGCGGACAGAGCATACGGCGGGTAACGGTCGTTAAAGGAAGCCTGGTAGGACGTGGCGCGCCAGTACCAGCGCTGGACGCCGACGCTGAACTGGAAGAGCCCGCGCGGATAGTTGCCGGCGAAGAGGATGGCGAACCAGGCAAGCATTGTGACGACCACCATGGCCAGGCCCAGGAACTGCAGCACAATCTGCATCGGCCAGAGGAGGAGACTCTTCCAGAACACCACGCGCCAACGGCTCAACTGGCCGGAAGGCGGGGGATCGAACTCCAGGGTGACCGGACTTTCCTCCGGTGAAAAGCTGGGGAACTTGTCCGTCAGGAGACCGCTGTAAGCGTACGTCCGGGCGATGAAGCCCATGGCGCCCGCATTGCCGCGGAACAGCCAGTCCGGGTACTTCTTTCGCCAGAAGACCGTCATGTAGCCGGTCAGGAGACCGAGCGCGAGCAGGCCCATCACCAGGGAGGCCGCAAACCAGGCCGGGATCGCCAGGAACAGCCGCAGGAGCGTCTTCCAGCGGCTGAGGGCCGGAGGGTAAGCCACGTCAAAGCGCGTGGGGTAGCCAGGCGCGACTGTGGGCGGCGGCGGTGTTGGTTGGGCGAGTGAATCGGGCAACGCGGAGGCCCAGTCCGCGGACGGCGGCGCCGCCGGCTCGGTGCCGGCATCGGGCGAGAGCGCCGGCGCATCCCAGGCGAGGCCGGGCGGCGGAGGCTGCGATGGGGCAGGGGCGGCCTCGATGGCGGGTGCCTCTACGGCCAGAGGCTTTGGCGGTGGCGGCGAGCTTTCGGAAGAGGTGCGCG
>CAZKZR010000067.1:0-10304 GCA_964557245.1 uncultured Anaerolineaceae bacterium
ACCACCGAGCCGAACACGCTGAAGCCCCACATGGACGCGTACTCCGTGAGCTGGAACATGGACCATCGAATGCCCGAGTACTCGACGAAGTAGCCGCCGACGATTTCCGATTCCGCCACCGGAATGTCGAACGGCGCGCGGTGCAATTCAGAGAGCATGGCGGTGAAGAAGATCAGGAAGGCCAGCGGCTGCAACACGATGTACGGCCGGTTCTCCTGCAGCGCGGCAATCACGTTCAGGTTCAATGTCCCGGTCTTCCCGTCGGTATCGGCGCCCGTGATCATCGCCACGCAGAGCAGGCTGATGACCAGCGGAATTTCGTAGCTGATCATCTGCGCCGCGGCGCGCACGCCACCGAGCAGCGCGTACTTATTCCCGGAGCCAAGCCCCGCCATCATGATGCCCACGATGTTCAGGCCCATGATCGCGAACACATAGAACATGCCCAGCCCGAGGCTTCGGACGCCCCAGTCCGCCGCGAACGGCAGCGCCATCAGCATCATCAGCACCGGGATGAACGTCGCGTACGGCGCCAGCTCGAACACCCAGCGGTCCGCGTTCGTCGGCCGGATGTCTTCTTTCGTGACCAGTTTCAATGCGTCGGCGATGCCTTGGATAAGGCCCGCCGGGCCGGTCTCGGTCGGCCCGAGCCGCTGCTGGAAGCGCGCCACAACCTTGCGCTCGCCATAGGTCAGGTAGATGACCACCACGGTCATCGCCAGCACCACCAGCACAACGCGGATGATCGCGTCGATCCAGATCGGCAACCCGAACAGGGAATCGGCGAAGTCCATTACTTGTCCACCTCACCGAGCACGATGTCGAGCGAACCGAGGATGATGATCGCGTCGGCCACGTAGTGCCCCACCACCATCTCCTTGAGCGCTGAGAGGTTGCAGAAGCTGGGGGAGCGAAGCTTCATCCGGTACGGCTTGTTTCCGCCCTTCGCCAGCGCGTACACCCCGTACTCGCCCTTCGTCCCCTCCGTCCGCACGTAGCATTCGCCTTCGTCGATGCGGAGGGTCTTCGGCAGGTCAGGATTGAGCACCAGCCCGCCCGGCATGAGCTCCAGGCACTGCTTGACCATCTGGATGCTCTGGTACGCCTCGGCCATGCGCACCATGTACCGGTCGAACACGTCGCCGTGCTTGCCCACCGGGATGTTGAATTTCAGGTTCGGGTAGATGCTGTACGGCTCGGCCTTGCGGATGTCGTGCGCCAGCCCTGTAGCCCGGATCATCGGGCCGCTCAGCCCCAGGTTGATCGCGCGCTCCTTCGAAATCGGCGAAAGGTTGCGGCACCGCTCGACGAAGATTTCGTTCCCCGTGAGCAGCCCGTCGAAGTCTTCCAAACCCTGTTCCAGCGAACCGAGCAGCCCGCGAATCCGCGCGTCGTAGCCCTCTGGGAGGTCCATCTGCACGCCGCCGGGCCGGAAGTACGTCGGGAACATACGGTCGCCCGAAACTTCCTCGAAGAAGTCGTAAATGCGCTCGCGTTCCCGCCACGCGTACACGAACGACGTGCCGAACGAGCCGACGTCGGCTCCGAACGCCCCGAAGAACATGAAGTGCGAAAGCAAGCGCGAAAGCTCGCACATCATCACCCGGATGTACTCCGCCCGCTCGGGCACCGCGATCCCGCCCAGCTTCTCGACAGCCATGCAATAGGCCATCTCGCAGCACATTCCGGCCAGGTAGTCCGTCCGGTCCCACCAGCCCATGGACTGGCGGTAATCGTGGTTCTCCGTCAGCTTTTCGAGTCCGCGGTGGAGATAGCCGATGTACGGCTCGCAATCGACCACCACTTCGCCGTCCACGGTCAGCACCATGCGGAACACGCCGTGCGTCGCGGGGTGCTGAGGCCCCACGTTGATCGTCATATCAACGGTGTTGAACGAATCTACAGTCGCGAGGCGTTCTTCAGGCCAAACAGACATTAGAACTTGAACCCCGCGCTGGTATCTTCGATGCCCTGCAGTATCTCCACCTTTTGCAGCGGATGGGCCTTCAACAACGGATGGATGCGGACGTCTTCGTCCAACAGCAGGTTCTTCAGGTTCGGGTGCCCGTCGAACACGAGCCCCACCATCTCCGCCGCTTCGCGCTCATGCCAGTCGGCCGCCGCGTACAGCGCCACGATGCTGGGGATGTGCGGGTTGTCCGGCGGCGTGTTCACGTTCACCTGGATCGCGTGGTGGTGCTTGAACGAATAGAAGTGGTACACGCAGCGCAGGCCCTCTTCGACCATGTCGATGCCCGTGATGTTGCGCAAAAAGTCGAACGCCAGCTCCCGCCGGTCTCGCAAGCCCTGCACCAGCTCGAGGAAGTCGCTCGCCCCAACCGTGATCACCGCGTCCGTCGAATGCTTGTTCGCCGTGAACGGGATCTTCCCCAGGTGCTTGTGCACCAGGGCCGAGACGCCGGGATAGTCAGTCGTTGGGCTCGTCATCCGACCATCCGCTTTTCTTCCATGATCTTCTCCTGCAGGCGGAGAAGCCCATCGAGAAGCGATTCCGGCCGCGGCGGACACCCCGGAACGTACACGTCCACCGGGATGATCTTGTCCACGCCCTGGAGGACGCGGTCGTATTCCGTGTAGGGGCCGCCGTTCGTGGCGCACGCGCCCATGGAGACCACGTACTTCGGGTTCGGCATCTGCTCGTAGAGCAGCTTGATCGCCGGCGCCATCTTCTTCGTCACCGTGCCCGAAACGATCATCACGTCGCTCTGGCGGGGGCTCGGCCACGGCACAATACCGAAGCGGTCCAGGTCGTGGTTCGCCATGAACGTGCCAATCATCTCGATCGCGCAGCACGCCAGCCCGAAAGTCATCGGCCAGAGCGAACTCTTCCGGCTCATCGCGATAATCGTGTCCGCGCCCACCTGCATCACGCCCGGCAGGGCCATGCGGTAGACCGCTTTCGTCTCCGGCAGTTCAACCGGCTTCAGGCGTTCGGCTTCAGCGCCAAAGTCAGGGACGTACGGTGTCGTCATTTCCACTCCAGCACGCCGCGTTTCCACGCATAGGCAAGGCCCAGCGCGAGAACACCGACGAATACCAGCATCTCGTAGAAAACGAACTTCGGAAACCCGAGGAACGTCACCGCCCACGGGAAGATAAAGACCGTCTCCACATCGAAGATCAGGAACAGGATGGCGATCAGGTAATAGCGGACGTGGACCTGCGCCCAGTTCCGCCCGATCGGCAACATGCCGCACTCGTAGCTCACGCCCTTCGCGCGTTCGCGCGCGTACGGAGCCAACAGCTTCGCCGCGATCAGCGCCGTAAAGACGAGGATGAACCCGGCGATGGCCGAGATCATGATGGCGGACCAGAGGTCGTAGAAGCTCATGCGCCGATCCTCGAACTGCCAGTCATGAAAAAGCAGAGCCACGGTTCGCGGTATAGCGAGCGAGCTCTGCAATTCATGGGCGGGCGAACTCCCCGGTTGGTAGCGGGCAACCTAAAGAAGGCTTTCCGCGGAGTTGTGACGAACGACACAAACTCTAGCGGTGCCATAAGAGTGAGGCAAGCTGAGGGAACCAGGGAGACGCCTCATCCGTGGCCCGACCGTGAGGGAGGGTGCGCCTTCCGAAACGGCGCACCCTGGCCCCCTCGCCGAGGCCGGACTGTAAAGAACGGCAGATCGCGCACCACCCGCTGGAACCGCGCACGACAGTAAGCGGATCGTCTCCGGGGGAGATGGCTTCGCGACAGCGAGCGAAACCTTGCCGACAGTCCGCCCTCCCAAGGCCTCGCCGTTCCCATCTGGGAATACTCCCACCCCTACCCCAACACCCCGCGCTCCCGCAGCGACTCAATCGCCTCAACACTCATTCCCATCTCCGCCAGGATCTCCGCCCCGTGCTCCCCCACCTCCGCGGCGTGCCACGGACCGCGCCGCGGCAACCCGTCGATGTTCAGCGGGTGGTTCACCACCAGCGGAGACGAAACGCCCTCACCCGTGGGCTCGATGAAGATGTTGTTCGCGCGCACCTGCGGGTCATCCGCCAGGTCCTCCATCTCCGCCACCACCGTCGCCGGCACGCCATGCTCGCGGAACACCGCCCGCCAGTGCGACATCGGCTTCGCGGCGAACGTTTCACGCAACGAAGCCACCAGCTCGAGACCGTTCTCCATCCTGCTCTCCGGGTCCGCGTACCGTGCGTCGCTCAGCACGTCCTCCCGACCGATGGCCACGAGCACGGCGTCGAAGTCCTCGTGCGTCCGCACCATGAAGAAATTGAAGTAGCGGCCGTCGCTCGTTTCGAACAGCACGCGGTTCGGGAACCGCGCCGGCGGCGCCGGCACCTCCCGGACCGGGAACTGAGCGCCAACCGCCGCAGCCTGCGCCAGGCAACCGTTCGCCCAGATTCCGTTAGCCAACAAGCTCGTATGCACCTTGCCGCCCCGGCCCGTCCGTTCCCGCCGCATCAGCGCCGTCACAATCGCCGCGTACAGCGCGACCGCCGTGGGGTGGTCGCCCATTCCCGGGACAGAATTCCCGGGGAGGAGACCCGGCGTTCGAACTCGGTCCATCAGCCCGCTGCGCGCCCACCAGGCCGTGTGGTCGAACCCTTCGTTCTCGGCGTCAGGGCCAACCTCGCCATAAGCCGTCAGCGAGGCGTAGATCATGCGCTCGTTCTCAGGCGCCAGGTCTTCGTAGTTGAGTCGCAGCTTCCGGCGGGTCGGGAACGGCTGGTTCGTGATGAACACGTCGCACTCGCGCACCAGCCGCATCAGTATCTCGCGGCCCTCCGCCGCCGCCAGGTTCAGGGCAATGCTCCGCTTATTCCTCGCGTCGCACTCCCACATATAGTTCATCGGCGCCACCGGACTGAGCGGACCGTTCGCCAGCGCTCGATAGGGGTCGCCCGCACCGGGAATTTCCACCTTGATCACGCTCGCCCCGAAGTCGGCCAGGATGGTCCCGGCCACTGGGCCCGCAATCCACGTGCCGCAGTCGACAACTTTCAATCCTTCGAAGAGCAGCGGTTCATCGTTTGGCGCGCCAGGTTCACTCATGCGCCCAAATCCTACGCCCGCCTGGAACACCCGCCACAGCCACCGTCAGAGGCGCGTGCGGTAGCGCGCTCGTCTGGGAGCCGTGACGCATGTTCCCGCGCTGTAATAGTTCACCGCGAGCGAGCCCCTGTGCCCGCCGCCCTAACCCACCTCGAACAGGAACTCCACCTCAACAGGCACCCCGAACGGCAACTCCGCCAGCCCCACCGCAATCCGCGCGTGGCGCCCCGCCTCCCCGAACACGTCCAGCAGCACCTGGCTCGCCCCGTTAACCACCCGCGGATGGTCGATAAACCCGTCGGCGCTCGCCACGAATCCCCCGACGCGGATCACCCGGCTCACCTTATCCAGGCTGCCCAGTTCGCCCCGAACAATCGCGAGGGCCTGCAGCGCGCACTGGCGCGCCAGCGCATTGGCTTCATCGATCGTCACGCCCTGCCCCAGCTTGCCTTTCCGCATCGGCTGGCCGTCTTTCATCGGCACCTGGCCGGAAACGAACAGCTGGTTCCCGCTGCGGACGCACGGCGCGTACAACCCGGCCGCCGCAGGCACCGGCGGCAGTTCAATCCCAAGCTCTTTCAGTTTCGCTTCGGCGCTCACTGGTACTCGCCGAGCAGCGTGCTCACAACGTTCTCGAACTCCTCGTCGCTATAGCACTCGATGACGATCTTCGCGCCCTTCTTCTGCGGCTCCACCTTCACGCGCGTGCTCAGAGCGCGCCGCAAGCGGGACTCGATATCGCCGTAGGCCGAATCGCGTCGCGCCGTCTGGGCTCCAGGGCTCGCTGTCGTCGCCGGCGCTTCCGCCAGCTGGCGGCGCACGTAACCTTCTGTGTCGCGCACAGAAAGCTTCCGCTTCACCACCTCGCGCCACGCGTTCACCCGCCCCCGGCCCTCCGGCAGCCCGAGCAGTGCCCGCGCGTGGCCCTCGCTGATTTCGCCGGCCACCAGGCTGCGCCGTATCTCCGATTCGAGCTGGAGGAGCCGCAACGCATTCGCGACGGTCGCGCGGTTCTTCCCGACACGGCGCGCCACCTCCTCCTGCGTCATGTTGTATTCCTCAACCAGCCGCCGGTACGCCATCGCTTCTTCGACAGCGTTGAGGTCGGCGCGCTGGATGTTTTCGATGAGCGCGAGCTCGAGCAGTTCCTTGTCGGCGGCCTGCCGCACCACAACGGGCACCGTATCCAGCCCGGCCAGCCTCGCCGCCTGCAGGCGCCGCTCTCCGGCGATCAGGAAGTAGCCGCCGTCTTCATCGCGGCTGACCACGAGCGGTTGGATGATCCCGTGCTCCCGGATCGACTCCGAAAGCTCCCGCAGCTTTTCTGGTTCGAAGTTCGTGCGCGGCTGCTCCGGGTTCGGCGAAATCAGGTCGATGTCGAGGTGCTCTGGCCCGCGCGAACGGCCCTGTGACGCAGGCATCGGCGTCGGAGCCGGGGAAACGGCCACCGGCCGTCGTTCGTAGTCCGGGGCTGGTTCGCGGCGCGCGATGGGCTCAGGGGGAGGGGGCGGCGCGGCGCGCTCCGGCTCGGTGGCCTGCACTGGCGCCTCCTGCACTGGTTCGGCATCCGGCTCCGCGGTAGGCGCGGCGGCCCCGCCGAACAGGGCATCAAGCCCGCGACCAAGTCCTCGTTTTGGCTGAGTCATGCTGCTACTCCTGCGCGTTCAAGAAGTTCGCTGGCGACTGCCTCGTAGGCGGTGGCCGCTCGGCCACCCTGGTCGTACAGGAAGATCGACTTCCCATGGCTTGGCGCCTCACTCAGGCGCACCGATCGCGGAATGATCGTGCTGAACGTCTGCGGGAAGTGGCCCCGCACCTCATCGACAACCTGCTGCGCCAGCCGCGTCCGAGCATCGAACATCGTCAGCACCACGCCCAACACGTGCAGGCGCGGATTCAGGTTTCGCTTCACCAGGTCCAGCGTTTCCATTAGCCGGCTCAACCCCTCGAGCGCCATGTACTCGCATTGCACCGGGATGATCACCGCGTCACTGGCCGAAAGCGCATTGATCGTCAGCAAACCGAGGGAAGGCGGGCAATCGATCAGGATCCAGTCGTAGTTGTCCTTCACCTGGGACAGCGCGTTGGTCAGCCGCCGCTCGCGCGCCATCACTGGCACTAACTCCACTTCCGCGCCCGAAAGCTCCGAACTGGAAGGCACAACGCTCACATGCTCTTCGGCGACCGGGATAATGCAGTCGGCCATCGGAGCGTCGTCCAGGATTGCGTCATATGTCCCGGCCGCTTCCTTGCCGTCTACGCCGAGCGCGCTCGTCGCGTTCGCCTGGGGGTCCAGGTCCACCAGCAGGACGCGCTGTCCGCTGCGCCCGAGCGCAACAGCAAGCGAAACGGCAGTCGTGGTCTTGCCCACGCCGCCCTTCTGGTTCACCAACGAAACGATTGTGGCACCCATCACGCCGCCTCCCGAGTCATCCGAGCTTCGATGGCCTGCCGGTTGGGGATTCCGGCCAGACCCGGGCCTTCAACCGCCAGCGAGCCGGCGGCGAGGGCAAAGCGCATTGCCGATTCCAGTTCCTCCGTTTCCGCAAGGCGGAACATGAAGGCGCTGGCGAAGCAGTCTCCCGCCCCGGTTGGGTCAACCGGGTCCGCCGGGATCGCTTCCCAATGGTGGTGCGAACCATCGCTGTCGAACAGTGTAGCTCCATTGTAGCCACGCGTCAGGACGGCTACCGCCCGAAGGCTTGCGATGTGCGCTGCGAGTTCCTCAGGTTGGTTCGTATCTTCCTCGCTGAAAAACGCAATCCACCCCGGCCGCACGAACCTGTCGGCCACCTTCAGGGGGTGTGAGTGCGGGATCACCCGCTGACGGCCGGTGAGCGCGCGCAGCGGCCCCTGGAGCGAAATCCCAACAAGTGCATCCCTGAATCGCAGCGGCGCTGACCGGAATTCGTGGAACCCCGGCGTGAATAGCACCACATCCGGCCGGTCCTCCGGGCGCAGATACGGCACAACCTCGAGCGGCGAACCCTCCGCCAGCAAAAACTGCCGGCGATTGCCCTGGTTGTCGTAGCTGTTGGCGTAACGCGGCAGTTCGCCGTCTTGCGGCCCCCGCACATCGGAAATCGGCCCGAACGCCCCGGTATCGAAGTCCGGCTCGAGCCCCGTGATCACCGTCACATCCGCCCCGAGGGCTTCGCACGCCCGCGCCGCGTAGAGCGACGGGCCTCCCGGCGTCCATCCACCAGTGGATGTCCGGTCCAGGGCTACGTTGCCGGCGACGAGGATGTGCGTCGCGAGCCTCCTCAGTGCTTCGAGCTAATGACGACCTTTCGGTTCTCGCCTTCGCCGATGCTGTTGGTCTCAACGTCCGGGTCATCGGCGAACAGCATGTGCACAAGGCGCCGTTCTGCCGCCGACATCGGTTCGAGGGTGATTGAATTGCCGCTCTCGCGAACCCGATCGGCCATCCGCTTGGCCATGTTCGTGATCCGGTCTTCGTTTCGGTGCCGGTAATGCTCCACATCGATGGTGATGCCGCCCCGGCCCGGGTATTTCCGGCCCAGGATCAGGTTCACCACGTATTGCAGCGCGATCAGCGTATCCCCGCGCCGCCCGATCAGCAGGCCGAGGTCCTCGCCCTTGATATCGATGACCGCGAGCACCGAGCCTCGCCCGTCGCCAGGCGTCACAGGCTCGCGAATCGAGATCTCCGCCTCGATATCGAGGATCCGCAGCAGGTCATCCACCGTCTGCGCCGCGAAATCCACTTCCTCGGCGTTGATGTCGGGTTCAATCTCAGGTTCGTTCTCACGGGACGAACGTTCGCGAGGCGGCCTGCTCGGCCGGGCGGGCCGATCCTGCCGATCTTGCCGTGCCTGTCCGCCGCCTCGCGGCCCCCGGTCACGACGCGGAGCGCCTCGCCGCTCTCCCTCGCCTCCAGCGCGTTGCTCACCACCGGAAGTCGAGCCTGAACGCAGGAAATCGGCGTCTGTCAGCTTCTGAGGGGCTGCTTCGAACCCGGCGCGGCCGCTTCCGCCGCCACCGCCACCGCCTCCGCGGCGACTTCCGCCCTGTTGCCCCCCGCGATCACCGCGTTCACGGCCGCCCCCGCGGTTTCCATCGCGGCGTTGTCCGCCCTGCTGTTGCCCCTGGCGCGGGATTCGCGTGTCAGGCGGGGCGGCTGCTTCGGCTACACGGTCCTGCGGGGCCAGCCTGACCACGCGAACGACGGCATCTTGTGCGCCTCGGCCGAACAGGCCCCCGCGCTTTCCTTCATCCAGGACGACGAGCTCAACCTCATCGAGGCGAGCTCCGAGTTTGGCGAGCGCCTTATTACGGGCGTCTTCGACGGTTTTGCCGCTTGCTTCGGCCTGATCCATTGGCGGTCCTCAATTCCCGAGCGGAGGTAGTGGCAGCGGCTTCGGGCGCGGCAGCTGCGGAGATGGGGAGCGGCGCCGTTCGCGCCTTGACGACTGGTTCAATCCCGAATGCCGGCAGGCCATACGTGAGGATATTGAACCCGATCTGCACCGTTGAGTTCACCACCCAGTACAAACTCACGCCGAGTGGGAAGCTCAATGCGAAGAACCCGAACATGAGCGGCAGCATCACGTTCATCATCTGCTGCTGCTGCCGCGCCCGTTCGTCCGTCGCCGTCGTTACTGTCGTTTTCGATTGGATCCAGGTGGTTGCCCCAACCAGGACCACGAACACATAGCCGGCGATCGACGCATCGCCGTTGGAACGCAAATCAAGCCCGATGAAGCGTTCGGAAAGCGGCAACGCGTGCTGGAGATAGCTCCAGCTGTAAATGTGGCCCGAGAGCTTCTCCAGCGCCTCGGGCGAATTGGGGAGGGCGATTCGGATGGCGCTGTAGAGCGCGATGAACACCGGAATCTGCAGGAAAAATGGACCGATGCAGCTCAGCGGGTTCGCCCCGGATTCCCGGTAGAGCTTCATCACCTCTTCCTGGCGGCGTTTCGGGTCGCTGTATTTCTTGTTCACCTCGGCGATGCGCGGCTGGATCGCCTGCATCGTCCGCGTTGCGTGGATCTGCCGCAGTGTCAGCGGGAACGTCGCCACGCGTATGAGGATGGTGAACGCGATAATCGCGAGCCCAAAGCTCCCGAACAGCACGTGCGAGAGAAGTACAAGCAGGTTGACCAGCGGGTTCAGCAGGATCAGGGTGAAGATTTCGCCGATCACTTCTTCACTCCGCTAATTGGGATCTCCACCACGCGCCTTTGCGCGGGGTCCGCCCTGAACAGCTTCCCATCCGTGGTCACGATGTAGGCAACGCCGTCCTTCGCCACCACGTC
>CAZKZR010000068.1:0-10302 GCA_964557245.1 uncultured Anaerolineaceae bacterium
CCCAATCGAGCCGATGAGCCCGTAGACCATGTCGCTCAGGAAATCGCCGTATTCGTTCGGCGTCACGATCACGTCGAAGTTCTCCGGATGGAGGATCAGCTTCGCCAGGAGCGAATCGAACAGTTCCTTCTTGTGCGTGGTGTTCCGGTACTCCCGGGCCACGTCTTCCACCACGTCTTCGAACAGCCCGTCCGCGGCACGCTGGATCGTGTACTTGCTGGTCGAAACGACGTTGTGGCGATGCCGTTCGGCCAACCGGAACGCGAAATGCGCTGCGTGCTCGACGGGCGTGCGTTCCATCACCCGAATCGAAACCGCCGAGTGATAGCCGATCTGCATCCCTGCGTCTTCGTACGTTCCACCGGTCGCCACGCGTACAACGTGAAGATCGATGTTGCCGGTGTAGTTCTTGCTCACGCCCGGATACGTCCGACATGGGCGGTGAATGACCGAAAGACCGAGCTTGTCGCGCATCACCTGGTTCGGACTCACCGTCTCGGTGACGGTGGGGTACTTCATGGCGCAGCCCAATTCCCGTGTGAGTTCGACGCCCTCATCGAGAGCTGCCGGCGAGGCCTCCCGACGCTCCAGCGTCCAGTCCACCGGGCGGAATCCCACCGGCGAACCCAGCGCCTCGTTGATCGCATGGATGGAGTCACGGAGTTCAGCGGCGATACCGTCTCCGTTCAGTTCTGCAACTTCGCGCATCGGATTCTCGGCAGTTCGGTATTGGCTTCCCTGGAGGGGTAAGCACGGCTGAGCGTACACCGGAACCATTTCTAAACGTCAGTAGGGAATCACGACGTTGTGGACCGCACCGGCCTCATTCCTCGGCTGGTATCTCTATGCCGCGGAAGTGCTCCACCGACCTTGCGGCCCCGTGGCTATCCAGGTCCACAGCGACGACGTCGATGCGGATCCGCTCTGGAGCGATGCTCTTCGCCTCACAGTAACCCGCGGCCGCTTCCCACATTCGGCGCAGCTTCGCCGAACCGAGCGACTCCGCGGCCAATCCAGCGGCGCCCCGGCGAGTCCGGACCTCGATGAACACCACGTCCTCTCCGTCGTCCGCGATGAGATCGATCTCGATCCGGCCGATCCGCACGTTTCTACCGACGATGCCCATTCCCTGGGATTCCAGCCTGTGGGCCGCGATCCGCTCGCCGAAGTCGCCCAGGTCGCGTTTCGCCGTCACCACTTGAAGGCGTATTGGGCGACGGGCGCATAGCTGGTGCGATGGATGGGACTGGGCCCGAGTTCGCGCAGCAAGCGCTTGTGCTCCGGCGTGGAGTAGCCCTTGTGCTGGCAGAACTTGTAGCCGGGATACTCGTCGCAGAGCCGCTTCATGAGCGCGTCGCGTTCCACCTTGGCGACAATGGACGCCGCGGCGACGGCGACGCTCAGGGCATCGCCATCGATAACGGCTCTCACGTTCGGTAGGGGAAGACTCAGGGCATCGCTGATGATCGCGTCCGGCTTGAGCGAGAGGGCTTCGAATGCGCGGAGCATGCACAGCCGCCGCGCAGGCAGGATGCCGATCCGGTCGATTTCGGCCACCGACGCCCAACCGATAGCAAACGGAACGTCCCTCCGGATGCGAGCCGAAAGTTCGTCGCGGGCGCTTTCCGGCAAGACTTTCGAATCCCGCACCTGGGAATACCAGCGGAAGCGGCGTCCGGCCGGCAGCGCGACCACGCCCGCGGCCACGGGGCCGGCAATCGGCCCACAGCCGACTTCGTCAACGCCGGCCACCCAGGCCGCCCCCGCAGCGAATGCTTCTTTTTCGAAGCGGAGCGAAGGCACTGGCGTTTTCGGCACGCATCGCATGGTACGGCCACCACATCGCACCAGCACTGAGGCTGAACCGAGGGCGAAATGTTATGCGGGGCGACGAACCACGCGCCGGACTTTACGAACATTGCAGACGTCTCGCAAAAGCGCCGCCCCGGGAACGAGTTCGAGCGCCCGAACGTCGGGAATACTATGGAACTGCCCCGACACAACCTCACCCGACTCGCTCGCTGGTTGGCCAGCGCGACCGCGCTCAGCCTCCTATGCTTCGCTGCGACCGCCTGCGGCGATGACGACGATGGCGGTGACACCACGCCATCGCCTACCTCCGCCGTGACGCAGCCGGGCTCGAGTCCGACGAAGCCACCCGTCACGGCGACCAGCCAGCCGACCACCCAGCCCACCGAAGCCCCGCCCGCAGTTCAACCCTGCGCCACTTCTGACCTCGCCTTGTCGCAGGAGTCGGCGGGCGCGGCCGCCGGAACGCACTTCCTGTCACTCGTGCTAACCAACACCAGCGGCGCCGAATGCACGCTCCGCGGGTTCCCGGGAGTTTCACTCATCGATGCCGGCGGAAACCAGGTCGGCGAGCCGGCAGAGCGAAATGACGCAATCGACCCCACGCTTGTCACCTTGCAGCCCGGCGAAGCTGCTCACGCCACGGTGGGCTTCCCAAACTACCAAAACTTCCCGGCGGGGAACTGTGAGGGCCCGTCAGCATCGATCAAGCTCTACCCGCCGGACGAACTAACGGCGCTGGTGATTAACGAGGTCGACTACTCCTGCCCCGGGTTCTCGGTCCAGGTGATACAGCCGGGTAGGAACGAACCGGGCCGAAGCTAAGTCGCTGCTTCGTAAACGGAAGCCATGCCCTCGAGCATGTGATCGGCCAACTCGAGGGTGGCTTCCACGGCGTCCACGGCGTCTTCGGTGGAGAGTCCGGCTTCCGTCGCGATCTGGGAGGCGGTCTCTTCCAACGAACGGCGCATCGAGTTGAAGGTCGCCACCGCGGCGGTAAGCCCGACTTGCTCGGCGACCAGTGCGCGACCGTACTCACGGCCGATCGTCCGGGCATCTTCGCTAAAGCGTTCCTTCTTGGAATCAGATGCAATGTAGCGCGCGAACAGGTCGACTACCTGGCGCCCGAGCAGCCGCAATCGGTCGAGAGAGTCCGGACTGAGCGAAGCGAAGTGATCAAGCGCGTGGCCCTGACGGCCCCTGCTGATCCGGCGCTTCACACGGCCGATGGCGATATCGCTGATGCGCTCCGTATCCCGGCTGGCCGCGCCGGCGCCGGCGTTGGCAACCAGCGCCTTAAGGTCATCTTCCAGCACCCGACGGTGTCCGCCGGCCGTCCGGTACGAACGCACCTCACCGGTGTCGGCCCAGCGCCGGATCGTCGATTCGCTGACGCCCATTTGCGCGCTGGCTGCGCCGAGCGTTAGCCAACTCTGGCGTGCGGGGGCCTCTGTCACGTGCCAAACCTCACTAAAGTTGCCGAATTGTAGCAGCAGCGAGCCTGGGGGCAGATGAGCGGCAGCCTCAATCTTCGGAGGGAGGCGCTTCATCGAGGGCCTCCCTCACTTCGATGTCCGGGTTCGCGGCTGGTCCAAGCCTGGGGGCGCTGAACGGCGGCATGTACTCGCCTCCTCGGTGCTTATATGGGTTGTTCTTCAACTCGTTCGCCCGGAGCACGGAGAGGTCTCCGAATTTGTCTCGTAACGTCTCCACGGTGTCCTGCAACCGATCAGTCTCCAGCGTTTCGCCCAGCCGGAGCTGCCGCGCCCGCTCGACGATGTTGTGGACGCCAAGCCCGATGAGCCGTACCGGGCGTCTCTCGTTCTCGTCCCACACACGTTCGAACAGCGCGGTGCCATGCGCGTAGATGTCGTCCGCGAGGTCCACCGCAACCTTCGGTGTAAACGAGCGTGACAGCGTTTCGAACGGCGGGAATCGCAACCGCAGGCTGACCGTCCGAGCCGCTTTTCCCGATGTCGAAAGTTCTTTCGAGATGCGCTCAGCCTGGGACCGAAGGACGGCCCTGAGGCGGTCTCCGTCGGGCTCATCGCTATCGAACGTGATGTCCCGGGAAATCGACTTGGCGTCGCCGCGCTGCGACACAACTGGGGCATCGAAGATGCCGAGGGCGCGCTGTCGGAGGTCGGCCCCGTGTTTGCCGAACTTGCCCACCAGGGCGGCCTCCGGAGTGTTCGCGATATCACCGATCGTGTGAATGCCGAGAGACATGAGCACCTCAGCGGTCTTCTTGCCCACCATCGGCAGCTCGCGAATCGGCCGTGGCGCGAAAAAGGCCGCCTCTGTTCCCGCCGCTACAACCACCAGGCCGTTCGGCTTCCCCGCGTCGCTCGCAACTTTCGAAACGAGCTTATTCACTGAGACGCCGACCGACGCGGTGATGCCGATTTCGCCGTTCACCCGTCGCTTGATAGTCGCCGCAATTTCGGCCGGCGCGCCGAACAGATGCTCCGTTCCGGCGACATCCATGTAGGCCTCATCGGCTCCGGCGGGCTCCACAAGCGGAGAGAAGTCTCGAAGAATCGCGTGGAACTGCTTTGAAGCACCGCTGTAGTAGTGGTAGTCGGATTCCAGGAACACTGCCTGGGGACAGAGCCGTCGAGCCATGCTGACCGCCATCGCCGAGCGGACGCCGAACTTCCGGGCCTCGTAGCTGGCGGTATTCACCACCCCCCGGTTGCCCAGTCCGCCGGCCACGACGACGGGGAGCCCGCGCAACTCCGGGCGTCTCAATAGTTCCATGGAGACGTAGAACGCGTCGAGGTCGACATGCAGCACAGTGGCCCGGTCGCTCATATGTTCTGAATTGTAAACCGGGGGCCGCGACAATTCGAAACAGAGCGTCAGTGGCGCCGCTCTGACAGCCTGCGCAGCCCTTGTTATCCTCCCTGCGTGGACTACCTGAAGATCGAGAGCCAACCCGGGCTGAAGTCGCCCGTTGCCGTTTGTGCCTTCACTGGCTGGAACGATGCCGCGTCCGCGGCCACGAACGCTGCGAGATTCATCGTCAGGCGGCTCGGCGCGCGCAAGTTCGCCAGCATCGATGCCGAACCGTTCTACGACTTCAAAGAACAGCGGCCCTCGGTGCGGATCACGGCCCGTGGTGACCGTGAGGTGAACTGGCCGACAAACGACTTCTTCTACGCCCGTAACCCCACGGGCCCGCATGACATCATCGTCTTCGTCGGTACGGAACCGGCCCTGCGCTGGCGCACCTTCACCTCAGCCCATGCGGAACTGTTCAAGGATCTCGGCGCGGACATGGTGATCTCGCTTGGGGCACTCCTCGCCGATGTCCCGCATAGCCGGCCTGTGCGCGTGACCGGAAGCGCAATGGACCCGGGAGTGTCCGCCCGCCTGGACCTGCAGCCCTCGCGCTACGAGGGCCCGACGGGGATTGTCGGCGTGCTTCACGATTCCCTGCGCCAGGGCGGCCTCGCCGGCGCAAGCCTCTGGGCGAACGTGCCGCACTACATCACCACCTCGCAGAACCCGCCCGCCACCGCCGCGCTACTTCGTAGGCTCCAATCGATTGTCGGGATGGAGTGGGATCTCTCGGAATTGGACTCCGCGGCGGACCGGTTCATCGACGAAGTGAACACGGCGTTGAGCGGTAACCCGGAGATTCAGGAGTACGTGCAACAACTCGAGTCGGCCATGGACTCCGGCGCGGAATCCGAGCCCCACTCGGAACTGCCATCATCCGAAGACGTGCTGCTCGACGTCGAGGAGTTCCTGCGCGGCCAGCGCGACGACAACTGAGGAGCGGTCCGGCGGTTGACTCGGTGAAGCAGCCGGGCAAGACTCTTTCGGCTCTGGCGAACGATTCGCCGGGCGCTCTGAGGAGAATTCCCCATGGCTGATGCCGAACTCGCCCAGCTCATCGATATCGAGGCGCTCGAGCGCTTCGTCGTGGAGAATGTGCCCGAAAGCTCCGGCCCGCTCGAAGTGCAAAAGCACGTTGCCGGCTTCTCGAATGAGACGTTCTACGTCACCCGCGGGAAAGATCGCTGGGTGCTCCGTCGCCCACCGCGTGGCCCGCTTCTGCCGACCGCACACGATGTTGTCCGCGAATACCGCTACCTAAAAGCGCTCCATGGGCGTGCTCGTGTCCCGCGCCCGGTCGCCGTCTGTGAGGACAATTCCGTGATCGGCGCGCCGTTCTACCTCATGGAACGCTCGGAAGGCGTCGTTATCCGCGCCGAGATGCCGGCAGCCTACGACACCGTGGATGGTCGCCGGAAGGTCTCCGAGGAGATCATCGACGCCCTCGTCGAACTGCACGCTGTGGACTGGCAGGCCGCCGGCCTCACGGGAAAGGGCGAGAGCTATCTGCCCCGCCAGGTAGAACGCTGGAGCAAGCAGTGGGAGCTGACCCGGCCCCGCACACGCGAACTTGCGGGTCTCGATTCCGCGACGGAGTGGCTGCGCACCCGCATTCCAGAAGCCGGCGGTGTCGGCGTTGTCCACGGAGACTACAAACTCGACAACGTGATGTACCGACTCGACTCGCCGGAACTCATCGCCATCTTCGACTGGGAAATGGCCACCATTGGAGATCCGCTCGCCGACCTGGGCTGGCTCCTCTCTACTTGGGGAGACCCCGGCGACCCTCCGGGCACCCGCCGCCGGACGGAAGGTCCGCCACTGACAACCCAGGAAGGGTTCCTGACCATCGATGAGATGGCGGCCCGGTATGAAGAGAAAAGCGGCCGCTCGATGAAGCACTTCGCCTTCTACCACACCCTCGCCGTGTACAAGCTCGCCATCATCCTCGAAGGTCTGTACATGCACTACATCGAGAAGACTGCCTCGAACCCCGGCGCCGCTGAGTTCGAGTGGTACGTCCCCGTCCTTGTCGATCGCATGCACCGGATCATGGGGGAATAAAGTGAGGAAGCGGCTCGCGCTCTCAGTTCCCCACCTCGGTTTCACCCTCCCGGAGCACGTCGCCATCGCCCACGAGGCGGAAGACCTGGGTTACACCGACGCCTGGTCGTTCGAAGTGGATGGGCAGGACTGCTTCGCGCCGCTGGCCCTGTTCGCGCTGCATTCAAAGATGCGGCTGGGCACGGCGATCGCGAACGTCTACACACGTGGGCCGGCGACACTGGCGCAAAGTGCCGCAAGCATCGCCGACCTCGCGCCTGGCCGGTTCGAATTCGGTATCGGCGCCGGGTCGCAGCCAATTGTGGAGCAGTGGAACAGCCTGAAGTTCCGCAAGCCCGCCACACGCGTCCGCGAAATGGTCCAATTCTTGCGTCCGGCGCTTGCCGGCGAGCGGGTGGTGTTCGAAGGCGAGACGTTCTCTGTCAACGGGTTCCGCCTCTCGCAGCCGCCGGAGATTGCGCCCCGGATCCACGTGGCCGCCCTCCGCGAGAACATGCTCAGCGTTGCCGGCGAAGTGGGCGACGGCGCGATCATCAACTGGCTCTCCGCGGATGACTGCAGGAAGTCCATCGCGGTCGTCCGTGAGGCTGCTGAGAAAGCGGGCCGGGATCCGGAGAAGATCGAGATCACGGCGCGGTTGATGGTGAACATCGACCCACCGAGTCCCGAGGCCGATGTCATGCGCCGGCGGCACATCAATGCCTACCTTCACGTGCCGGTGTACAAGTCCTTCCACCAGTGGCTCGGAAGGAGCGAGGTGCTCCGCGGAATGTGGGAAGCGTGGGATGCGGGCGACCGCAAAGGCGCGCTCGCGAACACCCCGGACGCCGTCGTCGATGACCTCATCGTTCACGGCACCGCCGAGCAGCGCAACGAGCACGTCCAGCGCTACCTTGACGCCGGTGTGGATACGGCGTTCCTCAGCTGGTTCACCTTCGAACCTGACCCGCAGAAGCGGCGAGAGCTAATCAACCAGGCGATGGTCGAGATGTCGCCCAAGAACCGGGGCCAGGCGCTGGAATAGCCGTTCGGCAGTTTGCTGGTCAGCGCAACCGGGTCACCGGCTTGAGGAACATCATCGCCAGCACGCCGAGAATCACGACGATCCCGGCGCTCACGAAGACGGTTGCCTGCGGTCCCCAGAGGGATACCTGCCCGGCCGCCTGGGCGTAGCCGATGGGGGTGCTGGCGCTGAAACTCAGGCCGTAAATGCTCATCACCCGGCCCATCATTGCGCGCTCGGAGTGCTCCTGGAGAAGAGCCACGGCGAAATTGATGAAGATCGCCGGACCCAGGATCCCGGCCGTTACCACCAGCGCCATCGCCACCCAGATGTTCGGAGCGAACCCATAGAGAAACCAGAAAATCCCGCCCCCGATCAGGGAAAAGCAGAGCAGCAGACCGCGGCGGTTGATTCGGATCATGCTCATAATCACCGAGCCAATGAGGATGCCTGCGCCCATCGATCCCACGAGGAGGCCGACAAACGTGTCGGACTCGTGGTAGACGTCCTGGACGATGAGGACCAGCGTCACCATGAACGGGCCCATCAGCAGCATTCCGGGGACAGTCCCGAGCGCCAGGATGCCGAGCAGCGACGGGTTGTCCCGGACGTACGCGACTCCCTGCGCCAGGTCTCGGAAGACGCTCTTCCCTGTCGGAATCGGTGGGTCGGTGGCGATGAGTGAGAAGAGCAGCGCCGCCAAGGCCAGCATGATGACCTCGCAGGCGAACGCTGAGGTCAGGCCGACATGGTCCGCGAGGATACCGCCGAGTGATGGCCCGCCAAATTGCAGCGTGGCCATGAACGCCATGGTGCCGAAGATCGCGCCGTTCTGAAGCTGAGACGTACTGAGGATCTGGGGCATCATGCTCTGGCGCGCGGGGTTCGTGAACGCCCCTGCACTGCCGACAATTGCGGCGAGGATGAACACCGGCCAGATGAAGCTGACATCCATCCCTGTCAGCGCGACGTAGATCAGCGACACCGCAGCCGCCACGCTGTAGGTACGCACCAGGATCCTGCGCCGCTCCACCCGGTCGGCGACCGCGCCCCCGACGAGGGCGAATATCGCTCCCGGGACGGTCTGGCAGATGAGCGCTGCAGCCGTCAGGAACGCGAAGTGGTCATGCGAAACACGGTCACGGATAAACAGCGGGACGGTGACCGATTGAATGCCAACGCCAGTCCCCGCAACGATCGACGCGGCCCACCAGATTCGGTAGCCCGCCACAGCGAACGGGTTACGGGACTCCGCAGTCGACGTTTCGCCCGCCGGCGAGGTCATGGGAAGGGCTTCGGGCGCAAGCTCGGACATTTGCGGGAGTGTACGGGGATTTAGCGTTCGTAGCATCAAGAAACTCTGCCCTGCTTTGACAGGATCATCCGTCGAGACAACGCTTTGGCCATCCAGCCGAACCCGGAGTGCTCCGTGACTCAGCCATCCCCCGCCGACCGCATCTTCCTGGGAAGCAACATCCTGACGATGGAGTCGCTTCATTCTCGCGTCGAGGCAGTGGCGATCGGCGACGGACGCATCATTGCCTCGGGCGATCGTTCTCTTGTGCTCCCGCTGCGCGGCTCCAACACCACCGTTACTGAACTCGGGGACCGCGCTCTCCTTCCGGGTTTTATCGATGGCCACGGGCACATCGCCAAGGTCGCCGCCAGCCTCGGCTTCGCGAACCTTGCAGCGCCGCCGCTCGGCTCAGTCACCAGCATCGAAGGACTGGTGGCCGAACTGCGCCGGTTCGGGGCGGAACACGCAACGCAGCCCGGTGAGTGGATCGTTGGGCGTAGCTACGACAACGCGTTCCTCGCGGAAGGGCGCCATCCCACCCGCGACGATCTCGACCGCGTTTCCCAGGAGCAGCCGATCTACATCCAGCACGTTTCCGGCCACCTTGCGGTGGCGAACTCGCTGGCACTCGAAATGGCCGGTGTCACCGCGGCCCGGAACGACCCGCCCGGGGGCGTGATTCGCCGCCGGGACGGATCGCGGGAACCGAACGTTGTGCTGGAAGAACTGGCCATGGGCTTCTTCAACACTGGCATCATTCCCCGGCCGACACCGGCAACCGAAGTCCAACAGCTCGCGGCGGCGCAGACCCTCTATGCCTCCTATGGCCTCACCACGGCCCAGGAGGGCGCGATGTACCCACCAGAGCAGGAGATGCTCGAAGCGGCCGCCGCCGAACGCCGTCTTCTGCTCGATGTCGTCGGTTACGCATTTTGGATTCAGGCGCAGAAGATGCTGGCCGGCAAAACCATCGGCGCATACAACGGCCGCTTCAAGCTCGGCGGCATGAAACTGATGCTGGATGGCTCACCGCAGGGGAAAACGGCCTGGCTCACGAAGCCGTACCACGTCATCCCCGAGGGCCAGCCGAACGACTACTGCGGTTACCCCGCCATGCGCGAAGATCAGGCGTTGGGACTGGCCGAAACGGCCTATCGCCAGGGCTGGCAGGTCATCGCCCACTGCAACGGCGATGCAGCCGCGGATCAGTACCTCGAGGCGATCACCCACGCGTCGGCCGGCCACCCGGGGCACGACCGCCGCTCAGTCATGATCCACGCCCAGA
>CAZKZR010000069.1:0-10291 GCA_964557245.1 uncultured Anaerolineaceae bacterium
CCCGGACCACCCGGAAGAGGTCATCCAGGTCCAGTTCGAAGCCAGGCAGGACAGGCAGCGCGTCAAGCTTCCCCGTGCCTTTGCGGAATGCGGGCTGGGCATCGGGGCGATAGATGGAGACGTTCTCAAGCTCGGGATCGATGATCCAGACCAGCTGTGTGCCAGCCCGGAGGTAGAAATCGATCCGTTCGGCAATCCGGCTCGCGCGGTCATCGGGGGAGAGGACTTCGATGGCGAAGTCAGGCATGACTTCGACGGGACCGGCCGCGCCCCTCGGCCACCGAGAGCGGAGGGTGACGGAGATGTCGGGGAGAAAGACGCGGTCCTCGGCCCGTTGGCGGTGGCGCAGTTCGGTATCACCCCGAGCGATTGGAGTGGCACGCAGAAAATTGCGCAATACCCCGATGATCTCAACTACAGTCGCGCTGTGTTTCGGCGAAGGCATGGCCTTCTGCACCACCTCCCCATCTATGAGTTCGAGGTAGGGCTTCGTTTCCTCGAGGGCGAGGAATTCTTCCACCGAGACGCGCGTTGGCGTAGTCATTGCGGCAAGTATACCAAGGGCGGATGGGCCCCTTGAACCAAAGCTGACCGGGCGGCGTATAGCCTTTTGCATATGGCTTTCCTAGGACTGCGAGTCATGCAGGCTGGCGCGGCGACCCTCGGCGCGGGGGCGCTCGCATCGGGCGTCTTCCTGGCGCTGGGTCGAGACAGCGGTGGGGCCGCCGATGTCGCCTCCGTGGTCTCCACTGCCACGGCGAATGCGCCGGCCGAAACTCCCACTGCAACCGCCGCGAATGGCATCACCCCGGACCAGCCGGGAACGGTCTCAGCTTCGGTACAGGAAGCCTCTCCGGAGGTTCCCGCCACTTCTGAGCCCGCCGGCGCGCAGGCCACTGCCGCCGGCGCCGGCGCGCGGCCAGTATCCCAGCCTGCAACGGCAACGCCGCCACCCACGGTGGCAGCGACGGGTGGAGATATTCCGCTCTATAAGGACACGGACGTCCTGGCGCGGGCAGCGCCCGTCGTTTTGCCATCGGGCAAGACGTTCGAACAGTGCGTGGCGCTGGGGCCGAACGGCAAGCATTGGCCAGTCCCGGTGCACCTGTACTACGAAGGCAAAGGAAAGTGGCTTGTGGAGACGCACCTGAGCGAAGTGCAGGTGGAATTCAGCGAAGCGACGGCGAGTTTCCGGGTCAGGCACTTCGCGCCTGAAGCGAGCGAGTGCCTCTGACCGAGGGCGCTACTCGGCCGGAGTAGATGGACCCTGCCCGGCGCCACCACCGCCTCCACGGCCGCGGCGGTTGCGCCGGCGCCCGGAGCGCTGGCCCTGGCCGGCCTGTTCCTGAGGCTGGTCGTTCGCGCCCGGGGATGATTGCTGCTGCTGATTGCCGGGTCGCGGCGGCCTCGGAGCGCGCGGTTCCCGTGGGGGACGAGGCTCCCCAGTGCCATCTGCCGGTGCTTCGCCGCCGCGGCGGAAGACGCGGCCCTGCCCGGCGTTCTGCGGCTCGCTGCGCGGCTGGCCCTGGCCCTGGGGACGCGGCCCGCGATCCTGCCGGGGGCGCTGTTCGCGCTGTTGCTGCGGTTGGCTCGTTTCCGGGCCGACCTGGCGCCGGCCACCGGTGCGGGGCTGGTCCTGGCGCGCCTCCGGACGCTCGGCGTTTTGACCACCCTGGCGCGGTGGCCGCGCCGGAAGGTTTTTCCGGGGACCGCCACCGGGAAGCCTCCCCCGGCCCGGACCGGGGTCGAGGATGGGCCGTTCGTCCAGCCAATCCGGGGCGGCAGTGAGGCGGGCGGCGGCGAGGACGTCTTCTTCGGTCTCTTCGATCAATCCCTGGGCGATGGCGTCGGCGCGGCTGATGCTCGGAGGCGGGTCGCCGCTCTTGCTGGAAACATCCCAGCGGACGACTGTCCCCAGGTCGCGGTCGGGGACGTCGATCCGCTGTCCGTCAGCCCAGAGGGTGATGGAGCGGCGCAGGATGTTGATGCTGATGACTTTGCCCTCACCAGTGGGCGTGCTGCAGCGCTGACCGATCTTGGGCAGCGTCTTGCGCATCTCCTTGTAGCCTTCTTCTTCGTAGCTCAGGCAACAAAGCAGGCGGCCGCAGAGGCCACTGATCTTCTGGGGATTAAGCGGCAGTTCCTGTTCCTTCGCCATGCGGATGGAGATGCTGGGGAAGGTGGTCAGCCAGCTGGAGCAGCAGAGCTCGCGGCCGCAGATGCCGTAGCCGCCGGCAAGCTTCGCGCGGTCGCGGGCGCCCATCTGGCGCATGTCCACGCGTGCGTGGAAGGCATCGCCGGCGCGCTTGATGAAGTCACGGTAGTCGAGGCGGTCTTCGCTGGTGAAGGAGAAGGTCAGCCGGCGTCCGTCGAGGGTGAATTCTGCTGCGTCGATGTGGGCGGGAAACCGCAGCTCCTCGCCGAGGCGCCGGGCCTCGGGGAGCAGTTCCTCCGCTTGAATGCGCAGCTGTTCAGCCTTGCGAATGTCGCCTTCGGTGGCGAGCCGGAGTATGGGCTTGAGTTCTTCGCGGCCCAGTTCGTTCACGACCACCTGGTCAGGCGCGATGACCACCTTGGCGATTTCCGGGCCGCGGATTGTTTCGACCACGACGTATTCGCCCGGCTCCAGGCGCATGCCGGCGGTGTGGAAATAAAAGATCTTCCCGGCGTTTCGAAAGCGCACGCCGGCGACGCGATGCAAGTCTTCAGGCATATGCCGCGGGTTCTTCCTCTCGGCTTATGGAGAGTGTAACGCGGGGAAACGTCAGGAGCATGAGTTCGAATGCAGTCCTCGGGATCACGTTCGCCGTAAGGTCTTCGCGGACCTGGCTGATGGCTTTGAGCGCTTCGAGGGCGCCGCGCAGGTCATCCTCGCTCGCGCCTTCGGACGCACCATCGCGGAGGCGGGTCTCCCAGAACGCCTCCCAGACTTCGATTTCGTTGAGGATTGCGGCGCGGTCTTTGCGCCAGCGTTCCGCGAGGTCGTTGGCGTAGCGGAAGCGGTCCGCGGTGCCCTCGGTGGCGACCCGTGCGCAGCGCTCCAGCAGCCGCGCGCGGTCTCCCATGAGGTCAGGTTGCGCGGCGAACTGGATGGCGCGGCCAGGCCGGCCACGGCTTGCCTCGGCGCAGCGCGAGGCCAACGCCGGCTCGATTCCACGCCCGACGAGCGCCGCTTCGATTTCGCCACGCGGGACAGGATGGACGTCGATTCTCCGGCAGCGGGATCGAATGGTTTCCAGCAGCCCTTCCGGGGCCGACGTGATGAGACAGAAGACCGTGTGGCCCGGTGGCTCCTCGAGCGTCTTGAGGATGGTGTGCGCGGCAGCGCCCTCGCGGTAGAGGCGGTCCGCCGGGTCGATGATGACCATGCGATAGCGGGCTTCGAAGGGGAACTTGGATGCGAGGTCGATGATCCCGCGGACCTGGCAGATGCGGATGTCCCGCGAGTCAGGGTGTTTAGGGTGGCTCTCGCCGTCCCGGGGACGGCACAGGCTATCGCCGGGGCCGACGGTGATGATGTCCGGATGGGCGCCTTCCGAGATGAGGCGGCAGGGGCGGCATTCACCGCAGGGATCGCGGTCGCCGGCGGCGGCGTGACGCAGGTTCGCCAGCGCGTCATCGCCGAAGAGCGAGGCGCCGGCCGTGGCAGGAGGGTTCAGCACCTCGCAGTTCAGGAGCAGGGCATACCGCAGCGCGAGGGCCGTGCGCCCGACACCGTCAGGCCCGACCAGGAGCAAGGCGTGCGGCGGATCCTCGGCGCGGGCGAGGGTGCGAAGTTCCCTGAGGATGGCGCCGTGCGCGATGAGGTCTTCCACCCCATCCAGTCTACTGGGATGCGGGCACGCGTTCTCCTAGGCGCTGACAGCCCGCCAGTGTTCGCGGAGCAGCGCGTTGAACTTCTCGGGCGATTCCAGGTTGGAAAGATGGCCCGCGCCTTCGATGACCTCGTAGCGGGCCCCAGGAATCCCTTCGGCGTGCGGCCTGGTTGCGTCCGGGGGAATGAGCGTGTCTTTCGAGCCCGTTATGACGAGGGTGGGGACGTTGATCCCCGCAAGGTCCTTCGTGGAATCGGGGCGGACGGCCATTCCGAGTGAGGCGGCCGCGATGGAGGCGGCGGGCTGGGCGGCGATGATGTCCTTCGCGAGGCGCCAGAGCGCGGGGTGCGCCGCATCGGAGAGCAAGGGTGGCGGACTTTCGACAAGGAAGCCGTTGCCTTCGCTGGTAAGGCGCGCGGCAAGCTGCCGGCGGCGCTCCTGCCCTGGCTCGTCGTCGCCGGCGGCCTTCGTATTGGCGAGCACGAGGCCGGCGACCAGTCCCGGGTGCTGCCGCCACAGGGCCAGGGCGACGTAGCCGCCCATGGAGAGCCCGCAGACGAGCGCGCGCGTGATTCCCGCCCCGCGCATCTCCTCAGCGACGTGGTCAGCGGCGAGCGCCATGGTCATCACGTCCCCGGCGAGGGCTTGTCCGCCGAACCCCGGTAGGTCCGGGGTCACTACCTTCGCATCGGCGCCGAGCGCGGAGACTTGCGGCGCCCACATCGCCGAATCCATTGGGAAGGCGTGGACCAGGACGATTCCATCAGCCATGTTGTCTTGCCCCCGAAGCGAGTTGCTTGAACCCACTAGAACCCAGAATTCGTAGACTGTCACGCATGAGCCAGGCGCCGGCGCTGCCGCAAGTCACGTTCGACGAGGAAGTGCTCTCGCGCCTGTTGCCGCCGTACCGGGTGGTCCTGCACAACGACGACCACAATTCGATGGACCATGTGGTGATGGCGCTGATGCGTTCGGTGCCTTCGCTGACGGTTGAAGCTTCAGCGGAGATCATGCTCCAGGCGCACCTGCGCGGGCAGGCAACGGTCATCGAATGCCCCAAAGAAGCGGCCGAGCACTACCGCGATCGGCTGGAGTCGTACGGGCTGACAGCGACGATCGAGCCTGCCTGACGGCGGCCATTTACCGTGTGTGACTTCCGCTTTTGCGCCTTTCGCGTACCCTTCCCTTCACATGGCCGAAGAGGTGGAACTCACCTGCTATTACTGCGATAACGCCGCCGAGGCTGAGTGCCCGACATGCGGGCGGCTGTACTGCGGGGAGCACGGCGATGACGTGTGCCTGCGCTGCATGTCGCCGGAGGCCGCATCTCCAAGTGCGGCGGTCTACCGCGGCTCAATTCTCGCCCTGGTGGTGGCGTCACTGATCACGTTGTTCCTGGTTGTCCGGCCCCCTGAAACGAAGAGCGCGACGAACCTGGCGAGCGAACTGCCGACAGCGACGGCGGCGATTAGCACGACTGCCACTCCCACGCAGCGAGGCGGGGTGGTTGTCCCCACTCCGCGGCCCGGCACGCAGGTTCCATCGAGCGTGACGCCCGAAACGCCGGCCTCCGGTACGCCGACCGCCGGCCCCTCGCCGACGCCCTCGGGCAAGGTGTACGTCATGAAGGCGGGCGATACGCTCTCCGCGGTGGCTGCTTCGTACGGGGTGACCATCGATGCGCTGCTGGCCGCCAACCCCGGCCTTAATCCTGACGCCATCGCCGTCGGAACCGAGATCAAAATCCCATGAACTGGCAGAGCGATCCGGAACTTGTGAAGGCCCGTCAACACAACGGCGTGCGTGGCCGCCTTCTCCGCTCTGCGATCCTGTGGACGCCGTTCTTCGTCGCCTCTCTCGGCGCGCTCGCCTTCTTCGCGTTTGACCGGGCGTTCCTGGGCGGGGACCACGGCGGCACCTGGTTCCTGGTTATTGTCCTGCTGGTGCTGACGGTGCTGTTCGGCTTCCAATCGATCCAGTCGCTGCTGGACTTGATTGGGCAGCCGCGCGTGGAATCCGGGTTCGTGGGGCGGCGCTGGTCGCGCAGCGATTCCATCGTCATCAAGGCCCACTACATCCGGCTCGGGAAACTCATCCTGCGTGGCGACCAGATGGTGCTCGACGGGATCCGGGAAGGCGACTATGTGGAGGCAACGTTCTACCCGCACAGCGCCGTGCTGGTGTGGGTGGACAAGCTGCCGCCGCCAGAGGGAGACGAGGCTTCTCGAGCCGTCTGAACCGGCCAGCCGCTAGAATCCGCACATGTCCGAGAGTGAGCGTCCCGGTTACCGCACGATGCGCGACCTGGCGGGGGATGAACGGCCGCGCGAGCGGCTCTTGGAGCGGGGTGCCGAGACCCTCAGCGATTCAGAATTAATCGCCATCATCCTGCGCTCCGGCGTGCCCGGCGAAAACGTGGTGGATATGGCGCGCGGGCTCCTCGATACGTTCGGCGGTATCGACGGGATCCTGCGGGCGGGGCCGAAGGCGATCCAGCGAGCGAAGGGCCTTGGCCCGGCGAAAGCGACACAGCTGGCTGCGGCGATCGAACTGGGCCGGCGCGCCCAGGGCCTGCGGATGACTGAGCGGCCGGACTTGCGGTCACCGGAGAAGGTAATGGACCTGCTGGGCGGGCGGCTGGTCGGCGCGCGACGGGAGGACCTGTACTGCCTGGCCCTGGACACGAAAGGGCGCCTGCTCGGGGGATTGAACCCCGTGATTTCCGGGACGGCGAACTCGCTTTCGCTGCGGCCGGCGGAGCTGTTCCGCGAGGCGGTGATCCTCGATGCGCCATCCGTGATTCTCGTCCACAACCATCCTTCCGGGGACCCGCGCCCGAGCCCCCAGGACATCGCCACGACACGGGCGTTCATCGCGGCGGGGAAGCTGTTGGATATCACCGTGGAGGACCATGTGGTCATCGGGACGAACACGTTCGTGAGCATGCGACGGGAGCGGATGGTGTTCGGGCCCCAGGAAGAGAGCGGTCCCGTCACACGCCCTTCACATCCCCGGTGACTCGAATGACCCGTGATGGCGTAGCATTGCCCGCGCCATGAATATGCTGATTTTCGCCGGGAGCGATAGCGACGGCGTGAACCTGAAGGACGCTTCGCGGTCCTGGCCGGAACTCATCCGCGCCGGGGCGAAAGAGCGCTACGGGATCGACCTCCAGGTCACGTACCGGCGCCTGTATGTCCACGCCGACAACTGGAACGACTACTTCGAGAGCGCAATCAAGGCGACGAAGCCCGACATCCTCATTGTGTGCGTGAACGGCGTGAGCTGGTCATTCAAGACGGTCCCTATCCGCATCAGGAAGTGGTTCGGAAATCGCGCCGGCCGTTGGGCCGAGCGTCAGCAGCAACGGATGGACGGCGGGGCGAAATCGCACCGTCCGCTGGTGCCCGTTGCCGATGCGGTTCACTGGACCGTCAGGCGCGTCATCCCGGCCGGGACCTACATGTCGCGGGCTTCAGCCGAGCAGCGATGGCTTGCTGTCATCGACCGGGTGGCGCGGGAAGAGGACGCGTTCGGCGTCATCGGGAGCAAGGTCAACCAGCGCGGCGAGTTGCTGCGCGCCTGGCCGAAGCTGAACGAGGAGATCGCGAAGCACAACGATATCCTCCGGCGGCGCACGCAGGAGCGGCACCTCGTCTGGTTCGACCGGGAGGCCATCCTGCAGGAACTCGGCGACGATGTGGCCTTCCTGGAAGACAGGATCCACCGGCAGGAGCCCTTCCACGTGTTGATGGCCGCGCGGATGATGGACGCGTTGCGCCCGGCCTTCGAATCGGCCCCCGTGGCAGGCCGGCGCGCCTAAACGCCGTCCGTCGCGCGTTTCACAATCTCTGCCTTGAGCGAATCGAACTCTTCCGGGGTGAGTTCGCCGGCCTGCTTCATTTTGACCAGTTCCGAAAGGTCCTGGAGCGACGCTTCCAGGTCTTTGTCGGTTGGGCGGGCCTGGGGCACCGGCTGGTCGCCGTAGGAGGAGGCTCCGGGGTCATCCGGCGGGATAACGGCCTCCAGCCTCCGGCGCGCGGCCTCGGCCAGCGGCGCCGGGCGTTCGCGGTCCCGCCGCTTCGCCTTCGTCCAACTCCAGAAGAAGTAATAGGTGGCGAAGCCGGCGAACGCGAGGAGCAGGATTGCCCAGGGGATCAGGGCCCGGGGGCCGGAGACGCAGAATTGCGAGGCGGAAACGTCACAGACATCCTGGCCGCGCGAGTTCCGCGAAGGCCGGTTCGCGGCTTCGACGGAGTACCAGCCGAGGATCAAACCGGGCGCCCAGCAGAGGGCGATGATCAGCGTGCGGTTGAGCTGCCGGACTACAAATCCAAGGGCGTCATCGGGCGACCGCCCCGCGAAGAGGATGGCGATGCCACTGCGCAACCGCAGGACACCAAGCCAGAGCAACATCGCCGCCCAGAACACCTTGCCTTGCGACCACGGGTAGTCGCGCCCGTCCGTAGCCTCTCGTACAAGCCATGCGCCGGCGCCGAAGACTGCGGCGGTGAACAGCCAGTCGATAGCGCGACGCCAACCGCCACGTCCGCGCGGCGTGCTGTCGAACAGCATGCGGAAGGTCTCGGTGATCAAGTTCGCGTTCTCCCCCGTCCGCGGATTAGACCACCGCCGGCGCGTTTGCTTACAGGGGCCGTGGTTCCCCGTTCACGGCCGCGCATCTACGCTTCCCACTCCATGCCGCCGCGAATCCTGATCCTTTGTCGCGGATACCTCGGGAGCCACATGTCGGCGCCGGGCATCCGCGCGACGGCGCAAGCGCGGGTGCTCGCCGAAGCCGTGCCGGGGGCGAAGGTCACGCTGGCGGGCACGAACCTCGATTTCGAACAGCCCGAAGACGGCGCCTATGCGGTGACGCGTTGGAGCGCGCGCAACATCCTGCAACTGGTGTGGTCGAACGACATCATCATCAGTTCGATGCTGCCACCCCACGTGGCGCCGTTCTTCCCGAAGAAGCGCTTCGTGGTGGACCTGTTTTCGCAATACGCGATGGAGTGGATGGAGGTCGGAATCCAGCACTATGAGGGCGCGCACCGGCGGGCGTGGGTGGAGCGGACGCGGACGGTGCTGGGGATGCAGCTGACGATGGCGGACTTCGTCCTCACCTGTAACGAACGCCAGCGAGACAGCTATCTGGGGATGATGACCTCGCTCGGGCTGATTTCGCCGCATGTCTACGACACAGACGACACCCTCCGGCGGTACATCGATTCGGCGCCGCACGGGATTCGGGCTGAGCTGCCACAGCCTGGGCCGCGGCTACTGCGAGGTGTGCGGGCGGGATTCGCGGAAGACGACAAGGTCATTATCTGGAACGGCGGGATCATCCAGTGGTACGACCCGGCGACGCTGCTGGAGGCGCTGCGAATCCTCGGCCGGGACGATATCAAGCTGCTGTTCCTCGGCGCGGCCTACCCGGGGATCAAGGAACTGGGGAAGGGCGTCCGGTTCCAGGATGCGAAAGCCATCGCCGCGCGCAACGGCCAGTTGGACCGGACGGTGTTCTTCGAAGAGGGCTGGGTCAGCCACGAAGAGGCCAAACGCTACGTCCAGGAAGCCGACATCTCCGTCTGCTGCTACTTCGACAACCTGGAGACGCGCTACAGCCACCGCACGCGGTTCGTCGACCTGATTTGGGCCGAACTGCCGTTCATTTGCACCCATGGGGACGTGCTGGCGCAGGACGTGGAAGACAACGGGTGGGGCATCGTCGTCCCCGAGGAAGACCCGCAGGCGCTTGCCTCTGCTATCGCCCGGCTGATAGACGACGAGGCGTACCGTGCCCAGTGCCGGGCGAATTTGGCCGCTGCGCGAAGTTCGCTGCAGTGGGCCGAGACGATGAAGCCGCTGGCGCGCTACTGCGCCGAGACGACGCCCAGCGTCTCTACGAAATGCGAGCGGATTCCCGGCCTGGCCTACCGGATTGGCGCGTACGTCGGGCGCCGTTTCGTCTTCAACATCTATGACCGGCAGTTGAAACGGAGACACGAGCGGGAGGAGGCGCTGCAAAGGAAAGAGGAAAGAGAAAAGAGCAAAGTAGGCAAGTCCGCAGACCGAGAGGTGACACATTGATGGAAGGCCCTCAGCGGTTTGAAGATCTCATCGCCTGGCAAAAGGCCCGTGTGTTAAACGCCGCAGTCTACAGTGCCACGAAACAGGCGCCGTTCCGCCACGACCGTGCCTTAGTCGACCAGGTTCGCCGTGCATCCATTTCCGTGTCCTCAAATGTAGCTGAAGGATTCGAGAGACAGCACTCACCAGCCGAATTCAGCCACTTCCTCAACATTGCGAAAGGCTCATGTGCGGAACTGCGCGCGCAACTCTATCTCGCGCTGGATGTTGGTCACCTGCCGGCGCCAGAGTTCAAGCGCCTGTTCGACTTAGCTGAAGAGACGTCGCGCGTCATCGCCGGGCTCAAGGCATCCGTGGATCGCCGGAGATCAAAATGACCGCGC
>CAZKZR010000070.1:0-10200 GCA_964557245.1 uncultured Anaerolineaceae bacterium
GAACCTGCCAGTGCGTGGAGTCCGGGCCCCATGAGGGTTCCGGCTGTGAATGCAGTCACAATGTCTACCGTGAACGTGAACGTTCGGCAAGTGCAATGGACGAAATTCAGGTTCGGACCTGCTCAGCGACCAGCCCAGGACGGAAAATGAACGAATGAACTGGGGCGAGTTGTTCGGCGGGTTGGCGATGCTGAGTGTTGGCGGCTGGCTCGTGGCCCTCGTCGTTGCTGCGATCCTTCGCGGCGGGAGCGAGGGAGCGGCGATGGGCGCCGACTTTGCCGGAAATGTCGTGTTTGGCGGGGCCGGGCTGCTGCTGTTGATCGTTGTGGGCCTGTGGCTCGTCGCCGATGCCTTTTAGTCCGGCGGCAGCCCGTGAAGCGGCGCGAGGTACACCCCGCCCTGGTTCCAACCGCAGTGGCTCACCCAATCGCGGCCTTCCTCATCGACGATGACCTCGGAGGCGTGGGCGTTGAGAAAGCCGACCTGGTGCGAAACGTCGAAGTGCAGCGGGTCATCGCTTTCCAACACGCGCGTCCCGCGGTAGCCGGCCCAGCTGAGGCGGCCGGTCTCGGCCTGGCGTTTCATCAGCCGGTCCCAGTCCGGGCCGATGAACAGGTAGAACTTGCCGCCGCGCCCTACAACAAACGGCGACTCGCACGGCCCGCCGCCGGTACCTGTGTATTCATCGATGTAGACATCGGTCCGGCCGCTCCAGTGCAGGAGGTCGTCTGACTCGGTCGCGGCGACCACGAAGTTTCCGCCGTCCGGGGAGGCGGTCGCGGTGTAGTACATCACCCAGCGGCCGCCGATTCGGGTCACCATCGGGTCGCGCGCTTCGTAGCCGTCGACGATGAGCGGGTTGCCGGGGTGGCGCGTCCAGTTCCAGCAATCCGGCGAGGTCATCAGTTGGATACGGTACTCCTGGGGACTTGGGCCGCCGCCGCAGACGAACATCCAGTACTGGCCGTCGTGATGGATGACGTGCGGCGCCCAGAGCTGCGTTTCGCCCCACTCCGGATCGGCAGAGACCGCGAACGGCTGTTTCGTCCAGGGACCGGGCAACGATGGCGCGGTTGCGTGAGCCAGGTGTTTCTCATCGAACGGATTCATTGGTTCGGCATGGGTGATGCCGAACAGGTGCCAGAGGCCAGAACGGTCGCGGACGAACGTGTGGTCATTGATGTACCACGGCTCGGCCTCGCCCTCCGACGGGTCATAGATGCGGGTGAACTCGCCGGCGGTGACGTGCACTGCTAGGCGCCGTAGAGGACACGACGCAAGTCGAGCGCGAGGTTGCTGCCGTCGAGCAGCATGTGGCGCGGGTTGAAACCATCCGCATGCACGCGGAGGCGCAGGTCAGCCGGCGTGAGGTCCGCGGGGATAGAGATGCCGGCGACTCCATTGGCGTCCGTCAGAGCGCGTGCGACCTTCCCGTCCTTATGGTCGGAAACCAGCACTTCCGCGGCTTTGACCGGAGACTTCTCGCCTGAGGGCCCGGCGTCATTATCGAGGACGGTGATCTGCGCGGTGCGGCCGTCAGCCTGGGCGACGATTTCGACGTCGAGGTCTCGCAGGTAGATGAGCGGCTCGGTGGTAATTGCCTCCATCCCATCGCGCTGGGGGATGCGGGCTGGATTTGCCTTGAGTTCGATGTCCTGCTGGGCCATGCCGTGGTCGGTGGTAATCACGAAGAGCGTCGATTCGAAGTAGCCCTGCTCTTCGAGCGTCCGCAACAGATGCCCGATGCGCACGTCGGTTTCATCCAGTGCCGCGCGTGCGCCCTCGTGGTGCGGGCCGTAATCGTGTGCGCTCGAATCGGGCTGGGCAAACTCGTGGTAGGTGAAGATCGGGGCCGGGTGGGACTTATCCAGGAAGAGCTGCCGCGCCTGGGCGAGCGCGCGGTTGTCGATCTGCCCTTGCAGCTTGTGTCCCTGCTCTTCCAATTCTTCGAACCAGCGAGGGTTGATCTCGTGTTCCGTTTCCTTCGTGAGCATGATGAGCTCGCCGCGGTCGCCGAGGAGGCGGCGTTCCAGCGAGGCGTGGCCGGCACCGCGGGTGCACGGCTCATTCACGGAGGAAGTGAGGACACCCGAGGTCCCGTCCCATTCGCCGTGGACGCGGTGGAAGGCCTCGAAGAGCGTCTCGACGGCGGGATTAAGGAAGCGCGCCGTATCGAACTGCTGTCCCTGGGGAGATACGGTTTCTCGCGTTTCGCGGAGGTAGTAGCTGGGGTTCACGATGTCGTGGTGGCCGGACCAGGCGCCAGTGCCGATGGCGTTGTGGCTGGGCCAGGTGATGCTCGGGAAGTTGGTGATACTGCCATAACGCAACATAACTCCGCGGTCGATCAGCCGCCGCAGGTGAGGAATGGATGCCGGTTCAGTCTCCAGGCGATGGCGCAGCTCGGTGTGTGACTGCCCGTCGAGCAGGATGATGTAGACCCGTTCCGGCTCGCCGGTTGCGGCGTCCAGGACATCTTCAAGGACGGCGCCATCCTGCCGCGCGAGGTAGACGTCCGGCGCCACGCCGCGCTCGGAGCTCGTCCTGCCAGTGGCGTCTCTCCCGTCAATCAACGGCAGGCGCATGAGCCTCGCGATCGTCGGCGCGATATCAACCTGGCGAGATGCGGCCTCGGATTCCGTTCCGCGCTTCACCCCGGGACCCGAAAAGACCAGTGGCGACCGGGATTGGATGACATCGAGGGCGCCGTGCTGGCCAGGTTGCCGGCCATAAGCGTAGCTCCTGGGGTTCACGATGAGGTCGGGCGCGTTCGGGCTGTCGAAGAGCTGGGACACTCGTTCGTAGGCGTATGGATACGTGAGCGCCGAAGGTGGAACGAAGTTAGTTTCCGGCTCGCCGGAGCCCGCAGCCAGCTCTTCGGCGTACGTGCTGAGGGCGCGGTGGTCCTGCTGCTCGAGGGGGTTTTCGCCCACCACTTGCATGACTTCATAGGCATAACCACCGGCCGGCGCGAGCCTGCGCACCCAGCGGACCATGCCGCGACGGGCCCAGGCTTCATACGACCACGAGCCGTCGCGATCCTGGCGTGCAGTGGCGACGAAATCCGTCCACGCGCGGCCATCGTCGCTGGTCAGGAGCTTGTGGATTGCGAGGTTACCGGACTCCTCCTGGTTGTGGTCCAGGCCCTGCCCTCCGGGCCGTTCAGGGCCAGCGGAGGTGATGGAAGTTGCTGTGGTCATGTCGTGCTCCTCGCTCAGCCGTTGAGTTGCCAGCCGATAAACGGCTCTTCGGTCTCGGCTTCCATGGCGCCGAGAAACTTCGCGGTCATGCCGTAGAAGCCGGTCAGCAGGTTGACTCCGACCACCGTTGAGGCGTCGAAGTGGCGGGCCAGCTCCTGGTGAACGTCGTCGGCGGGGTGGTCCGTCGCGCCGACCGCGTCCACGTAGCTCAGCAGCGCGCGTTCGGCCGGGGAGAACAGCTCGCTCTGACGCCAGTGGTGGAGCGCGACTATTCGCTCATCGGTGAGGCCGGCCGCGCGGCCAATGCGGACATGCTGGTGCCATTCGTAGGTCGAGTGGTGAAGGATGGCCGTGCGCAGGATGACCAGTTCTCGCCGCTCGATATCAAGACCGCACTGGTTCCAGAGGCCGTTCCCGAGCCGAAGGTACGAGCGCCAGAGCTCGGGGTTGTTCGCCATGAGCCGGAAGATGTTCGGCGGCTGTCCGGACCCGGCGTTACGGTCCCATACGTACTGCAGTGGTTCGGGGATGTTCGAACGTTCGGTCAGAGGCAGACGGGCCATGCGTGAGACTCCCGCGGTGAAGCTGCGGCGGAGTCTAGCGAATTCCGGTTAACCGGGGGCGGGGGCGAGAAGGAGTGTGCTCAGCGGGCGTTCACGGCGGATGCCGTAGCGAGCTGGCGGCTGCGCAGCCGGCCGGCGGCGATGGTCAGTGCGGCGCAAAGTCCCGTGATGGCGGTGATGCTGATTCCCTGGTAATCCGCCGTCACCGTCCGGAGGACGAGTTCCAGGCCACACCAAACGGCCGCCGGCCAGGCAACGATTTCGAAGACGCGATAGGCCTGGAGTCTCATGCCGCCACCTCTTTCTTATTGAATTGGCGCTCGATCATGCGGATGAACGCCTCGGCAAGATCGGGATCGAACTGGGTGCCGCGGCCGTCAATGATCTCCTGGATGGCGCGCTCGGCAGTCAGCCCCTTGCGGTACGGCCGGTCGGTGGTCATGGCGCTATAGGCATCCGCGAGCGTGAAGAGCCGGGTTGGAGTGCTCACATCCTTGCCCTTGAGTCGTCCCGGGTATCCCTCGCCGTCGAAGCGCTCGTGGTGGTGGCGGACGAGTTCGACGACGGTGTCGTAATCGGTCACTGCCGCGGTAATCGCGGCGCCCATCACCGGGTGTTCTTCCATGCTGCGGCGCTCTTCAGCGGTGAGCGCTCCGGGCTTTCGCAGGATCTCATCCGGGACCACGATCTTCCCCAGGTCATGGATCGGGCCGCCGATGGAGATGGCGCTGATCTGTTCGTCGCTAAACCCGAGGTCCCGGCCCACCTGGAGGGCGAGCTGGGTGGCGTGGTCGCTATGGAAGCGGGTGTAACTGTCGCGGCGGTCGATGGCTTTGACGAGGTTGCGAAGCGCCTTCAGGTTGCCGACTTTCAGCAGCGCTTCTGGTGAGTCGGTCCCAGGGCTGCCCAGCAGGGATACCGGGGAAAGCGATTTATCGAGGTACATCTGGTCCTCGGCGTCGGCAATCAAGTCGCGCGGGGAACCGTAACCGCGGAAGCTCGCGAGCCCGCAGCTTATGCGCGTGGGAAGCGTAATGCGGGCGCCGTTGACTACCTCGATATCGGCGACGGCGCGGCAGACCCGGTCCATGACGATGCGGGCCTCGTGTTCTCGCGCCCCCGGGAAGACCACGACGAATTCGTCACCGCCGAAGCGCGCGAACTGCGCGGGCGGGGCGATGTGGAGGTGCAACGCGGTGGCCACACGCTGGAGGACGTGGTCGCCCTCTTCGTGTCCAACGAAGTCGTTGAGCAGTTTGAAGTTATCGATGTCGAGGTAGGCGACGACCAGCGGGGTTGAGGCTCGCTGGGAGTTCGCGACGGCTTCCACGATGTACTCGTCGATGAAGCGCCGGTTGGGGCATCCCGTGAGGGCGTCGGTATACGCGAGCTTCCGGTACACCGCTGCCTGTTCGGCCTCGATCTGGCGCGCGCGCGAATCCACTGCCTTATTGAGCATGTGCCAGAGGATCTCGGCATCGAACGGCTTGCCCAGGAAGTCATCGGCGCCGGCCTTCATCGAGCGGACGGCGACATCGACATCGACGAAGCCGGTGATCGCGACGATGCCGGCGGCGGGCGCGATGATCCGCGCCTGGTTGATCACGTCCAGGCCAGACATGTCAGGAAGCGAGATATCCGAGGCGATGGCGTCGAAACTCTGTGCGCGGACGGCATCGAGTGCGGCGGCGCCGCTGCGGACAACCGTCACGTCTCCCGTATGCTGCCCGAGGACGAGTTGGATTAGCCGGCCGAGTGCCGGGTCGTCCTCGATGACGAGTACACGAAGCGGCCCACGCCCTTCTCGCCATACGAGAGGTTCCATCCCTTGGATTGTCGACAAAGGTGCCCGGTGGCGTAGTAGTGAACAGGGGTATTCCGAACTACTTTGGCCGGGTCACCCAAATCCGGGCCGCGACCTGCGTCCCAAGCACAACCGACCGCTCGCCGATTCGCGCGGTCACCGTGCCACGATACGGGGCGACGGATTCGAGCGTGACCTGCATGCTCGGGCGGATGCCCTCTTCATCGAAGAACTGCAGCAGCTGTTCGTCCTCTTCGAAGACACGGTCGATTGTGACCGTCTCGCCCTGGGCGACATCGGCCAGGGTGGTCATAGAGAGCTTTCGAGGCGCCCCCTGCCCTGGTATCGGATAACCGAAGGGACTGTGCTGCGGCCGGCCCAGCGTTTCGTAGAGGTGCGGCTCGGTGATATCCGAGATGCCGTGCTCCAGGAGATGCGCTTCTTCATATGCCCGCCACCACGGCACTTTGAGGACATCGGTGATGAGGCACTCGGCCAGGCGGTGGCGGCGTACCATTTGCTCCGCGCGGCGCAAGCCTTCCGGAGTCAGGTGGATGACTTTTCGCGCGTCGAGCGTGACGAGGTGGTCGCGAAGGAGGCGTTTCAGCATGCCCGCCACTGAAGGCGGCGTGATCGCGAGCCGATCGGCGAGCCGGACGGCGATCACGTCCTGGCCCTCATCGTGGTTCAGGCGGTAAATCGCCGTGAGGTAATCATCAGTCGCTACATTCGTGACCTGTTTCGGCATGGCGGCGCTGATCGTGCCACGGAAGCGCACGCGGCGATAGTGATAGGGACTGGCCCTGCCTTCGGCGTTCGGGCAAACTCGCGGGGTGTCTCTCCGCTTCGCCATCCTTGGTCTACTCGCGACGGAAGAACTCTCCGGCTACGAGATAACGAGGCGCTTCGCGTCTTCGGTCGGTTACTTCTGGCACGCCCGCTCCCAGCAGATTTATCCCGAACTGGCCCGGCTGGAGAAGGACGCCCTGATCGTGGGGCGGCAGGTGGAACAGCAGGGGAGGCCCGACAAGCGCGTGTACGCGATGACTTCGCAAGGACGGCGGGCACTGGAACAGTGGGCGGTCACACCTTCGCCGCCAACGCTGGTCAAAGACGAGTTCCTGGTCAAAGTCTGGTGTTACGGCATGCTCAACCCGGCGGCGTCGACGGGTGCGCTGGCCGAACACCGGGCGCAGCATCGCGAGCGGCTGGAGGCATTCCGAGAGATCCAGAGGTCATTCGGATCGGGCGCTCCGGCCGAGTTACCGGCAGAGCTAATGGGAGCCTATCTCACGCTGAGTTGCGGGATCGCGATGGAGGAGGCGTTCGGCGCATGGTGCGAAGAAGCCGAATCAATCCTGCGGGTGCGCGGGGCGCGAGACTAGGCGGCTTTGCGCGGCTGGATGATCTCGATCCGCCGAAGCTGGATGACGTTGCTCGCTGGTTCGGTGTTTTGCCCGGAGAGGAAGGCGGCCACACACGGCGGCAGCCCGCTGGTAGCGACGCAGCTCTTGCAGCGGTTGGCGCGGCTGGAAGGTTCGAACGGGCAGGAGTCTTCGTAGCGTGACATGTCGGTGACCTCCGAGTATCTGATCGAGCTATCGGCAGACTGCGCCCGGTGGATGAGGGGTGGTAAAGAAGTTTCATCGCCAGGAAACACAACCCTTAGCGTGAGACGAATTTACTGGCCGGTAGAAATAACGCTTCCAACGAAAAGCTATCCGACGTAGACTTGGCTCGCCGCAAACCCCAGCAGGAGTGTGCCGATGGCCGCGAACCCCATAACTGAATCTGGATTGGACCTTTCCTGGCTCAACCTCTATGACGAGCCCACGACGGCGGTGCCCGGCAAGAAGGGCCTGACGCTGAAGGAGATCAACCTCGGCCGATACGCCGATGCGAGCCGGGGCGGCGGCGACATGACCTTCCGGACTCGCGGCGCCATCCCGCGGCCCGGGGCGCAGCGCTTCGGCGCGAACTACCAGAACAAAGCGGACGTCTGGTCTGAGAACTGCATCATGCTCTACGAAGAGGCCACCCAGCGGCAGTGGTCTTCTGCACGAGACATCCCCTGGGACACCCTGGAAGCGCTGCCGGACGAGATCGAGCGCGCCATGTGCCAGCTGTGCACGATGCTCACGGAAGTGGAATTCATCGCCGGCGACGTGCCGGGCCAGTGGATGCCATTCGTCAGCGCGCAGGACTTCGAAGCCGGGCTCTTCCTCATGAGCCAGATCATGGATGAAGCGCGGCACACCGACGTGTTCCGCAAGCGCGCGCTCGCCAACGGCGGCGGTCTCCTGGCGCAGGGCGCCGGACTTGGCCTTCGCACCCTGATTGAAGCGCGTGACTTCACCGAAATGTCCGTGCTGATGCACGTGCAGGCGGAAGGCTTCGTGCAGTCCATGTTCCGCATGGGCGAACTCATCGGACAGACCGACGCGGACAAGCGCATCTTCCGCATGAGCGCGCAGGACGAATCCCGCCACCTGGCGTTCGGCGTCATGCACCTGAAGTACGTGCTGGATACGGAGCCGGAGCGCCGGGAAGAGATCCATCACTACCTGGACAAGGCTGAAGGCGATGCCGCCGGCGGCGGTTCCGGTGACGTGACGTTCCCGCCGGTGTTTGAATCCCTCTGCCTGCTGCTCGGCGGCGGCGCGGACAAGTTCGATGAGGGCCTGCAGAAGTTCCTGCTGCTTCGCAAGCGCCAGATCAACGAGTACGTGCACCGTCTCGGCGTTGCCGGCCTCGGCGACCGCCGCAACCGGCTTGGGCCGCTGATGGCCCAGTTCCTCGATCCGGAATAGTCCGGAAGAGGACCGGCACGAGCATCTGAGTTCACCACCGCCCTCGCGGCGGATGGAGGTTGAGCATGTCTACAGGAGAAGCGCTGGCGAAGGCGCAGGAAGCTGCCCAGATTCCCCAGGATGCCCGCGACAAAGCGCGCGAGCTGGGCTGGGAAGACGGTCTTATCGAACTCGCCCTGGAAAAGGGCCACAGCCTCGCCATCATCTGGCAGGCCCTGCGGGGCGGCGTCAGCGGCGCGCAGGCCAAGGAGTTCCTGGTCAGCGGCGGGACCCCTACCCCCCGCGACTTCAGCTGGATGAAAGTACCGACCGAATGGGGCATTCGTGCCCGGGCAACGGACCCGAAGCTCGGACTCACGATTGGCGACCTCAACGTCGGCACCTACGGCGATATCCCGGACGTCTGGAGCAACCGCTCGGAGATTGCCCGGGGTTCGTACCCGAACCCGGTCAACGAAGACATGGGCTACACCATCTTCGAAAAGGCGATCGTTTGGGCGGATTGTTGCGTGCCGCTTTACGAAGAGGCGATCCGCGATCGCTGGGTCTCGGCCACCGATTTGAACTGGGGCAGCCTGGAAGCGCTCCCCGACGAAGTCGAAAAGGCGGTGTGCCAGCTGATGACCGAACAGAGCGAACGGGCCTACTACACGGGCGCGCTCTGGTCTGGCTGGCTCCCGGAGATTAGCTACGGATACCTGGAACTCAAGCTGTTCCTGTCCACGGTGATCTATGACCTGGCGCGTCACAGCGAGGCGTTCCGCAAGCGCGCGCTGGCTAACGGCGGCGGCCTTGGACTCCAGGCTCCGACGGACTTCAGCCGCGTTGCCCAGGAAGCGCGGAGCTTCTCTGAACTGACCGCAGTGCTCTTCGTCCAGGACAGCATGCTCTACACGCTGTTCAAGGAGGGAGACCGCTTCGCGCAGAACCAGCTCGAGCGGGACATGTACTCGCTGGTGGCGAAGGACCGCGAACGGATGCGGCTGTATCACATCGAGCGCCTGAAGCACTTCCTGTTCAAGATGAACGATCGGCGCGAGGAGCAGAACCTCTACTTCGCCAAGGCCGAGGCCAAGATGGTCAAGGACTGGGCGGACCCGGCGGTCTCCGAACCGCTCGCCATCCTTCTCGGCGGCGGACGCGAGAACATCGAGGCGGGGCAGGCGAAGCTGAAGGAACTGCGACGGCTGCAGGTGCAGAACTACGTCGCGGACTTGAAGGAAGCGACGTTCTTCCGCACCCATCTCAACGGACGCATGCAGGAACTCCTGGCCTGACGTCCGCTTCGAAATACAAAAGGGGCTCCCTGACGGGAGCCCCTTTTTGTGGCGCGCGAGCATCGGCATTTCAGGCGATGCCGAGTGCGACGCGAATGCGTTCGACGAAGCCTTGCGATTCATCCGCGAGGACGCGCTGGATGCGCTCTTCGCGACGGATTTCGCGGAGTGCCTGGGCGTGCTCATAGCGGCGCCGCAGGAACTCGGGCTCGGGCTGGCCGGATGCGATGAGGCGGCCGTCGTGCGTCGAAATGACGCGCCCGTCGAGTGCGTGAATCAGAGCTTGCAGCATTTCGGTTCCTTCCCTTTCCTGGTGTGTTGGTTGCGGCTGGTCAAAGTGCTGAGCCATCGCGAGTCAGGCGGTTCGTTCGCGGAGTTTCTGTTCCAGCGAGTGAGTGGCCAGCGGCGCAACGGAGCTGCGGTCCCGGCGAAGCCACGCCAGGCGGTGCATGAATGAAGGGTCTCTCACCACGTCTTCGCCCAGGCGTTTGTTCGTTGCCATTGCCGCCAGGCAGGCCGCCGCGAAGCCGCAGTCGGGCGGCTGTT
>CAZKZR010000071.1:0-10006 GCA_964557245.1 uncultured Anaerolineaceae bacterium
GGAAACAGGTTTCCGAGCGCACGTCGGCCGGACACCCCTTGGTTCGCGCGCATTGCCACGCCCGGACTGCACCGCATGACCCCTCCGGAACCGCCTACACTGGTCACATGCGGATCCTGGCAATCGATATGGGCACCGGCACACAGGACATCCTGCTGTTCGATCCCGCCCGGCCAGTTGAGAACAATGAAAAGCTGATTCTCCCCTCAGCGACCGAGATCGCCGCCCGCCGAATCCGGCGTGCCAGCGAGCTTGGCGAACCAGTCGTGCTGACCGGGACTGTTGCCGGCGGCGGACCCTGTGCCTGGGCGCTTGAAGACCACCTTCGCTCCGGCGGCCTGGCCTTCGCAACGCCAGAAGCGGCTGCCACTCTCGACGACGACCTCGACCGCGTCGCCGCGATGGGAGTTCGCCTTGTTTCGGCGGACGAAGCGCAAGGAATTGCCGGGGTCACCGTGCCGCTTCAGGACTTGGACCTGGCCGCCATCCGCACGGCCCTCGCCGCATTCGAAGTGCCGCTGGCCTTCGATGGCATCGCGCTCGGCTGCCTGGACCACGGCGCTGCCCCTCCCGACATCTCCGATAGGAAGTTTCGCTTCGATCACCTTCGCCGGACGGTTGAACGTCGGAATGACCTCCTGGCGTTCGCGACAGCGCCCTCGGACTTGCCTGCCTATCTCACGCGGGCATCCTCGATGGTGGGCTCTGCGAGTGATGATGCTCCTGTGGCCTTCATGGATACCGGGCCTGCCGCCGCCCTCGGCGCTCTGCACGATCCCCGCGTAGCCGCTGAACGCGAAGCGATTTTTCTCAATCTCGGCAACATGCACTTGCTGGGCTTCCATCTGGCCGGGCGGCGTATTGCCAGCCTTTTCGAGCACCACACCGGCGAAGTCGATCTCGCCCAGATCGAGACCTTCGCCGGCCGCCTTGCTGTCGGCAGTCTCACCAACGACGAGGTTTTCCAATCCAAGGGCCACGGCGCCTTCCACGTCGATCGCACACTCGTGTCCGGGAAACCTGGAGTGCTGGCTGTCACGGGTCCGCAGCGTGAAAGGGTCGCGACACATGCCCTGAAGCCATACTTCGCCGCGCCGTACGGCGACATGATGATTAGTGGCTGTTTTGGGCTCCTGAGAGCGTTCGCCGAGGTCTACCCCGCACACCGGGACGCGATCGAGTCCCGATTGGGGCCATTACCGTCATGATGCTTCCGGTTGTGCGAGTGCTCGTGCAAGGCGCCGAATCTGCCCGGTTCCAGTTCGAAGGGCTCGTTTCCGTGCTTTCCGAGGGATCCCTTCAGGCTCGGGCAGACGGAGATCTCTGGACCGTCCATCTCCACCTGGCTCATGCGCTCAGCAGTGACGCGCCGCTAACCGAGTATCTGGCCGACCCATCCGGCCTGGACCTCTCGACGCTGTTCACGTCGGTAGTCGAGCGGCGAGCGGAGCAGATCGCCGCGGCGCGCCACAAATCGCTTCCCGAACTCCTGGCTTCTGCTCGAGAAGAACGGTCCTCACTGATTCGCGTCCTCGCGCGGTTGGGCGCCGGCGACCTGGAACGTTCGGGCCAGCTACCCGGTGTCCGCAGTGCCTGGGGCGAGCCAGTGGAACTTACCCTCTATCAGTACCTCCAGGCCTGGAGCGCGCACGATGGACAACACGAAGCGTCGATCCGGCGAGCCATCCTCGCGAGACCTGACCTTGCGGCGGTGGCGCTTACCCTGCGGCGAAGAAACTAGGCGCTCCTTCGCAGCTCACTTAGGCCGACGCTGTTCTTTCCCTGCCGCTTTGCGCTGAGGAGCAGGTCGTCCGCACGCCTCAATACCGCCTCGGCGGGCTCTCCTGGGCCGCGGACGGCGCAGCCCGCCGAGATTGTGGTAGGGGTCAGTTCCATCACCCGCATGCGGAGCCGTTCCGCCACATCCTCTGCCTCGCTCAGCGCAGCTTCTGGCATGAGCACCACGAACTCCTCGCCGCCGTACCGGGCAACCTGGTCGGCCGTTCGGACGTGCGCACTGAGCACGGCCGCCACCTGCTCTAGCACCCGATCCCCATAGAGGTGCCCGTGCTGGTCATTGAGCCGTTTGAAGTCGTCGAGATCGAGCATGAGGAGCGCGAAGCGCGCGGAGTGATCCTCAGCCAGGCCCCCCAGCCGCTCGAGGAACACCCGGCGATTGGGAATACCCGTGAGCGAGTCGATCTCCGACAGGGCTCGCGCTCGACGTTCCGCATTTCGCCATGCGGAGCCGATGGTGTGCGAAAGTGACGCCACCGCCATGGCCAGGACGAGCATCGTTAGCAGGTCGGCGTCGAATACGCCGGCCGAATCGGACCCTGCCGCGATCATCATTCGACCCGCAATCATGTTCACCACAATGAAACCGGCCAGGACGGCATATCGCCTGCCCACGTATCGGCGGCCATAGCCAACCAGTGCGTACAGATACACGGCCCAAAACGGTGACTGGGCATCGCCCAGCACAACCCAGGCAGTGGTGATGCACGAAACGTCCAGCAACGGTGTGGCGAGCTCGATCATCGGGATAGCGCGCCCCCGGATTCGCCACCCCATCACGTACCAGGCGTGCAGAAGGTGGTACACCCCAATCCAGGCAGCGCCGTATCGCGCGGCGAAGGCATGCGTGCCGAACCAACCCAGCGAAGCCCCGGCCACGAAGAAGCCGGCGATGGTGCTTTGCAGCACCAGCACCTTCAATTCGAGCGCGCGCTGGTCGCGTTCCGGCATCGCCGGAAGCCCACGCGGGCTTCCCACCCTCATCGCTCTCTTCACCCTTTCAACAGGTACTTCGACACTTCGTTGCAACCGCGAAAGTTGAGTCTGCGTGACCGCGTTCACCGTTGGACGCTGAAAAGGGCTAGATCGGGCTGCCGTTCCTCGTTGTCGCTTGCGAGAGCCGGCCAAGGTCCGTGCACGGCGGGTCTCCGTCGACGTACTCCTTGACGATCGCTCGCCATGGACCATCGGCGTTGAGCGCCGCCAATAGGCCCGCAAGGCCGAAGTTGATCCGCGTCAGGAAGACCATTCCCCCGGGGACGTTGCAGTGCCGGTTGATTTGCCCGCCAAGGCCCGTGGTCATCGTGTTCCGCCGCACCATTTCCGTCGCCAGGTCACGTGTAAATCGAACCCGCTCCTACAGGAACGGTGCCCAGTACCAGTGCATGTGCTCATAGAGCTGCTCCGTCGTGAACGGAGCGTTCGGCAGGAGTATACCGATCGCTTCTGTTGCTGCCCGCCAGCCCTCAAAGTCCCCTGCGTTGAGCGCGCGGATGAGACGCATGAAGCCCTCAAGCGTCGCCTGGTCGAACTCGGCAACGCAGCCGTAATCCACGAAGCCGATCGTTCCGTCGTCGAGGAGCAGGTAGTTGCCCGGGTGCGGGTCGCCGTTGAAGAGTCCATGCCGGTACAGGCTGCCGAAGCAGAACCGGTAGATCATCTCACCCAGCCGGTCGCGCTCTGCCTGCGGCAGTTCCAGCGCCATCGCAACCGGCCGGCCCTTCAGGTACTCCTGCACCAGCACGCGTTCGCGGCTGAGCTCATCGAAAACGCGGGGCACCCGCACGAACCCGTGGCCTTCGAACGCGTTCGCGAATCTGCGCTGCCACGTTGCTTCGCGGGTGTAGTCCAGTTCCGCCCGGATGCCCGCCTCCAGGTCTTTCACAATGGTGCCCGCGTCCAGCCCCCGTGCGACCAGGCCGCCGAGCTTGATCATCATGCCCACGTTGGCGAGGTCGTGGTCGATGGCTTCCCGGACGCCTGGGTACTGCACCTTCACTGCGACGGGCGAGCCATCGCGCAGTTCCGCACGGTGGACCTGTCCGATCGATGCCGCAGCGAAGGGCTCGCGCTGAAACTTCCGAAAGAGGTGCTCGGGCGGCTCTCCGTACTCCTCCAGGAACACCTGCTTCACCAGTTCATAGCTCATTGGTGGCGCGTTCGATTGCAGGCTCGCGAGCTGCGAAGCCATCTCATCCGGCAGCACTCCCGACATCAACGAGAGCACCTGCCCCACCTTCATCACCGCGCCCTTCATCTCGCCCATGGTGCGCGTCACGTCTTCCGCCGTTCGTAGCATCGCCCGCTTCTTGCGCGCCTGGCGCCGCTCACCGAATGCCAGGTGAGCGACCGCCCAGCGCGCGGCAGCGCTGCCCGCCAGCCGGGCGGGCTTCACCGTACGCTTGACTCGATTCGCGGAGACTGCCCGCTTGTTCAGGGGTTGGATTCCCTCGCGTAGTCCCAGGAGATGATCCGGGCAGGAATAACTTCCACCAGCACGCCAGGGTCTGTCGATTGGCTTGCATACCGTTCGCCCTGCTTTTCGCCGAGATAGTGAATGGCTATCTCCCGCGCAAGGGCCGAATCGCCCGGGACTTGCCGCGCCCGCCCCTCGATCACCACCACTTTGTAGGGCGCTTGTTTTGTGTCCACCACGATGCTGATTCGGTCGTTCTGATTCAGGTTCCGGACCTTTTTCGATTCAGCTCCTGTGTGAAACAGCACCTTGCCGTCTCGCCAGAGGTACCAGATCGGCATGGCGTGGGGCTTGCCCGCGGGGCCCGAGGTGGCAACCACCGCTATGTTGGGTTCGGAAAGAAAAGAATCGAGTTCAGTCTGCGAAAGGGGCACGAAGTGACCTGCCTTGAAGTGGTTCGCCAAGCGTCAGCGATGTCGACCGGCGCGGCAACTAGGCGTTTCGAGCGTCCAGCCGCCCGAGGATCTCGTTCTGCTGTTCGTTAATGCGGTGGATCTCCACGGTGAGCGTGTGAACGGCTGCCAGTGTGCGGTGGTCAGCCTCCGCTCGCCCTTCGGTGGCCGCGGCCTGCACGTTCTGGCCCACGATGATCACCGACAGCAAGACCAGCTGAATAAATGTCTGCGAGACCCAGGAGACAATCACCACCAGGTCTCCCGAACTCAGCGCCGCTGGCAACGACACCAGTGCGAGTGCGGCGAACGCATACGCGCACCACATGGAGCCCACGAGGTTCGTGACGATAACTGCGAGTCGCGCGTTGACTCGCCCGATGGCCCCCGCGCCGTGGACAAGGCGGTGCGCCTCCTCCCTTGCGAAAGTGACGGGCTTGTGCTCGCGTGCCTGTTGAATCTGCATCGAATGGACCTCCCCCGCGGAGCTTACCTGCGGCGAGGAAGATTCACCGGTAAAGCCGGTGCTCGGTCAGGTAGCGCCCGACTGCGGGAGGGAGGTGGAGTTCGTCGGAGCCCTCCGCTACGGAGTCGCGCACCCGCGTTGACGAGAGGGACGCGGGGAACTCGTCGATTTCGAGAAGCAAGATGCGATCGCCGAAGCCGCTGGCGTTGGCGGAAATCCAGGCCTCCACCTGGTGCGCTTCGACCGGCCCCCGGTTGGCGGCAAGGACTCGGTGCCGTTCGAAAAACGGGGCGAGTTCGGCCTCCATGTCGCCGTAGTACTTGCGCGCGAACAGCCGCTCTAGAGTATCGAAGCCGACGACGAAGTCGAACTCAGTGCCGGGGAACGCCAGCGCGAGCGCCCTCGCCTGGTCGATGATTCGAGCCTGGTTGGACGCCGCAACGCACAGCTCCGGCCACTCCTCAGCGAGAGCGAGCAGCATGCCGATCCTGTGCGCGAGCGGTGCCCCGTGGACGCCTTTGTCAACGTTGCGCGTGGTGAGCAGTGCAACCGCGTGCTGCAGCCCGTACGCATCCAGCGCCGTTTGCAGCAGGTGCTCGTGCGCGAGCGTCGGCGGGTTGTACGCGGAAGGCAGCACCGCCGCGGCGCCGCTAAACGGCGCGCCTGGATCGAAGCGAAGCGCGGCGGGCGCAGGCTCGTTGTCCAGCCGTTCGAGCGCGGCGGCGATGCCGGTGGTCACGCCGTGATACTACCTAACTCAGGCGCTCAGGCGCTCCCGGCAGATGCTCCAGTCGATGCCGAACATCTCGTCAGTCGACAGCCACTCCCGCATGATGCGGCGGCAGTGATGCACGTTCGCATCCAGGTTGTGCGTGACCAGCGTCCAGCCGGGTTCAGGGTCAGTCCTCACCGCGTGCAACCGGCGCTCGGCCGGGTCATAGAAAATGCCACTCATCCCCACGTCTCCCCAAAGGTCTCCACATACCCATTATCGGCTATGTATCCATAGGTAACGTAGATGGGATAGCCCTAATTAACCAGCCGTCTTTCAGTTTTCTCACAGTTTGAGGCCAACTTCACACAATCTGGCTCAGGTCGGGCCCGCCGTTGGTGGCCACAATCTTGCGGAATTCCAACTCTTCCACTTCCCCGCTCGACTTGCCCAGCCAGTCGGTCAGCACCGCAGCCGTGTCGGCGCCCATGCTCGGCGGCGGGCCGGCGATACCGGTCTCGCTCCGCGACATCCTCACGGGCGACTCGGCGATGGGAATGGTCCCGGCCACTGGATGCGTCACTTCCTTGATGCTCTGGCGGAACTTCACCTGCTCGTCGTTGACCACGTCCGCGATGCTGTTCACCGGTCCGCAGGGAATGCCGGCGGCGAGGAAATCGGCGTACCACTCGGCCGTCGTCCGGCGGCGGAACGCCTCGTTCAGCACTGGTTCCAGCACCGCGTGGTTTCGAGTTCGCTTGGGGCCAGTTTCGAACCGCTCATCGTCGATGAGTTCCGGCACCCCGAGCATCGCGCACAGCAGCGCCCACTGGTTTTCTTCGCCGAACGCCAGTGCGACCACGATGTGCCCATCGGCCGTGGGGAAAGCCTGGAACGGGGTGGCGCTTGGATGGCGCGTGCCCAGGCGTTCCGGCACCTCGCCCGTCACGAAATAGCGCATGATCGAGTTCTCCAGTACCGCGAGCTGGCAATCGAGCATCGAGATGTCGATCGCCTGGCCTTTTCCGCTGCGCTCCCGCTCGTGCAGGGCCGTGAGGATCCCAACGGTGGCGAACAAGCCCGCCGTGAGGTCACCGTAAGATGTGCCCGGTCGCACGGGCCCGCCGCCGGGCTCCCCGGTGATCGACATCACGCCTCCCATCGCCTGGACCACGATGTCGAGCGCCGGGCGGTCGCTGTAAGGGCCGGTCTGTCCGAAGCCGGAGACGCTGGCCATGATGATCCGCGGATTGCGAGCGGAGAGGGCCTCGTAGTCCAGTCCCAGGCGCTTCATGGTGCCGGGAGTGAAGTTCTCTATGACCACGTCCGCCTTTTCGACCAGTTCCAGGAATAATTCCCTCCCGTCGTCGCTGCGAAGGTCGATTGAGACGCTCTTCTTGCCCCGGTTGATGCTGAAGAAGTATCCGCTCCAGCCGTTCTGGTATGGACCTGTGGTGCGGGAGATATCCCCATTGGGCGGCCGTTCCACCTTTACCACTTCGGCGCCAAGGTCGGCCAGGATCATCGACGCGAACGGCCCGGCCAGGACCCAGGTCAGGTCAAGTACGCGAATGTCTTCCAGCGGGCGTGCCACGGGTCCTCCTTGCGGCCTCGGCCGCAGCCGCAGACTACAGAGGAACCCGCGCGCGGACGAACCGGGTCAGGCCACCCTTGTCTCTTCCGCCCGGTGGTCACGCGCATGCAGCGCGCGGAGCAGCTCCCGCCGGGAGGCGGTCACCGGGTCGGTGGTTCGCCACTGGTGCGCCTCGGTAAGCACCGTCAGCACGCCGGCGAACCGCAACCAGAAGACGAAATAGCGGTAGGCAGGCATGAACGGGATCGTCCACCAACCCTTCCACAATCGCCGCGAGGATGGGGGTACAACGAGCAGCGCACTCGTCAGCCACGTTGCGCCCTCGATAATCGTGTAGGCGGCATAGAGCGCCACCGTCGCCCAAAGCACTGTGGAAGGTGCGTATCCGAAGAACACCAGACCGGGCATCAGGAACGTCCACGTGACCCGCGGAAACGCCAGCGTGTGATCGACGAGCAAGGTCCTGACTGGCGCGAAGCCCCGGTAGAACAGGCCCCGCTTTGCCAGCTTGGGATGCGCCGCGATGACCTCGATTTCCCCCCGCTGCCAGCGTACCCGCTGGGCATACAGGGCCCGAAGGCTTGGGATCGGATCCGTATAGCAGACTGCCGCCGTCACCACGCTCACGCGCTTTCCGGGATACATCTCCTGCAACTCGAACGTCATGAAGGTGTCTTCGCCCACCGTGCTGGTGTCGTACAGGTGCGTGTTGAGCAGCACTTCCCGCCGGAACCCGCTGAACGCGCCAGCAAGCGTAAACAACGACTTTGCTTGCGACTGGAACCGCCGTCCCACGTTGAATCCGAAATAGTACTCCTGGAACTCGCATTCATGGACGATGCGCATGAAGCCGCGATCTGTTGCCTCGGGACGGATCTCCACCGCGCCGGTCGCGGCGATGAGTTCCGGGTCGTTTTCGAAAGCCGCGACCATGTTCACGATCGCGTCTTCGTGGATAACGACGTCGCTATCGAGGTTGATGATGTAATCGCCCTGGGCGTAGTGAATCCCAACGTTCAGGGCCCAGGGCTTCCCCTGGTGCAGCGTTGAGAGCCAATGGATCGATCCTTTGAACTCCGCTTGCTGGCGTTCACAGAACACCTTGAACGATTGATCGTGGCTGCCGTTATCGATTGCCAGGATCTCGATGAGCTCGTTGGGGTAACTCTGGGCGCGAATCGAATCGATGCACGCGGCCAGGATCTCCTGGCTGTTGTAAACAGGGATGAGAATGCTCACCCGCGGCCACTTTCCGCCAGGCGCCTTCGTGACCGGACGGATCGGGAGCCGCTTGGCTCGCCCCATCACCGTCGCAAGCAGGTAGCGGAACGCGAGAAAGCCGTCGACGAGGATTGGTACGAACAGCCAGACGCCCCAAAACCCGACCGCGCTATACCAGTGTTCAGATGCCATCAGCGGGCCTCCCGCAGCCGCGCGCCAACCGCATTCAGCGTCGGCCGGGTGATCGCAAACCAGTAGATGCCGATGGCGAGCACGAAGAACACCAGCCGCCCAAACACCACGTGAGCGATCTCGAGCGTCGCCTGTCCGCCGTACGCCACCGCGAGGACGATGACCAGCATGCGCGCGATGTTCGCGAGGAACGTCAACCCGAGCGCCAGCGCCAGCATTCCCGCTCGCTTCTTGGGAGAGAGTGCCGGGAAGAACGCGACCAGCCCCGCCAGGGTGGCCAGTTCGAGAAGCCCGGAACACTCGATGCCGATGCTCAGCATCGTCCACTGGTTGTGGTAGGGAACGCCGACAACCAGCAGGTCGCCAGGATTGGAGGCTGTCACGCGAGTGTGCACGCCCAGCAGCCATGCGGCCTCGTTGACCGCGCCGGCAGTCGCCTCGCGCAAGACCAGCTCGCCCGGGATGAACGCTCGCAGGAGTACCACCAGAAGGAACGCGCCGCCCGCTGCCCCGCCGACGAAGTACGGCAACCACGCGCCCGCCTTCCAAAAGAAGCGGACCGCGGCTGCCCATACCACCGTGGCCAGGACGAGGAGCGCTACTCCGCCCATTGCAACTTCCGTCGCGCGACCCATGTCATTCCGACCGCCGCGCCGGCAAAGAGCACGAACAATCCCCAGCCCATGGTCGATGCCCCTGAGCAAACGTATGTCGCGTCCACCGAGAGCGGCTTCTGGGTTCCATCGGGCGCCCACTCGGCTGCATTTCGGACCTCGCAGGACTCACCGTCCTTCTTGTAGGACTGCGTCACCAGCAAGTACTGCTCTTTCGCGCCCGCCGTGAACGTTCCGTGGTCGTCCGTCACGATCCCACCGCAATCGGCGCCACCGAAGGCCTCGCACGTCTCGGCCTGGAAGTCCCAGACGAACAGGTCGGCGGCGGCGCTCGGTTCGAGCTTCCACGTAACCTCGGTGTCGCTCGCTTTCACGAAGGTCTTCTTGACACTGGCAGGGTCTGCGGCGGGCGGGTTGGTCGCTGCCGCCGTGGGGGTCGTGCCCCCGGCGCCCGGCGTCGCGGTTTGGCTCGACGGGGAAGCGCTCGGCGTCCCGGCAGGGGCCGAGGATGTTGGCGAAGGGGTAGCCGTAGGAGTCACAGT
>CAZKZR010000072.1:0-10002 GCA_964557245.1 uncultured Anaerolineaceae bacterium
TCCAGATCCTGTTCGCAATTGGCATGCCCGTCGCGATGGTCGTCAGCGGCATCGCTGCCTGGCGCATGGCCAAGAAGAGCAACATCGCGCCGGAGGCGCCCACCTGGCGGGACGATTCGCTGGATGACTGGCGAAAGGAACGGGACGAGCAGATCGAACTCGAACGCGCGCAGCGTCCGAAAGAGGCGCGCTTGAAGACGGGCCAGGAAGAACAGACCGAGACGACCAAGAAGCATCAGCGCATCGGCGGCTAGCCGCAGGCCCTCGCCTGGTTCGCATCCTCTCTGAATCCTGGCGCACCCAACTTCGAACCCGGTGTTGTGAAGGCGCGGTAGTTTGGGCAGACTGCCGGGACGCCGCCGCTCGCTGGCCGCCGATTGGAGGGCTCAGGCCATGAAGTTCCACTGGTTCGCCGAAGTCACCTACCCCCACCTGCCGGAAGACTTCCCGAAGCGCTACAAGAGCGCATGGGTGGACCCCCCCCCAGCCCTTATGGACCCGGCAAAGGTCGGTGAGACGTACCGCATGTTCATCCGCCTCATGGAACAGGCGGACCGCGAGGGATTCGACGGCCTGGCCGTCAACGAGCACCACCAGACAGCCTTCGCAATGACCCCCTCCCCGAACCTGCTAGCCGCCAGCCTCGCGAGCAACACGGACAACGCCGCCATCCTTGTCATCGGCGATAGCCTGGCGCTTTACCGGCCGCCAGTCCGCGTGGCCGAAGAGATGGCGTATCTCGACTGCCTGTCCGGGGGCCGTCTCATCGCCGGGTTCGTGTTCGGGACGCCCATGGACTCAACCTTCTCCTACGGGACGCCGCCAATCGAACTGCGTGACCGCTTCCACGAGGCGCGCGAGCTCATCCTGCGCTCGTGGAGCGAGCCGGAGCCGTTCGCGTTCAATGGGCGGTATACGAAGCTTCGGTACGTGAACCCGTGGCCCCGACCGATCCAGTCGCCGCCGCCGATCTGGGTGCCCGGAAGCGGCAGCATCGAGACCTGTGACATGGTCATCGATAACAATTACTGCTACGGCCATCTTTCGTTCTCCGGGCTGAAATCGGCGCGGCCGCTGGTGGACCAGTACTGGCAGCACGTAGCGGCCCGCAACGGGAACACCAATCCGCACCGCATGGCCTTCACCCAGATCTGCTGTGTGGCCGAGACAGACGCCCAGGCCGAAGCGGACTACACCGAAGCCGTCCGGTACTTCTACACGCACAATCCAACGCACCCGGGCTTCGCCACGCCTCCCGGTTACCAGACGATCGCCTCGCTGCGTCACCAGCTCGAAAACGGGTTCGGCCGCAGCCTCAGCGCCGAAGACCGGGTGCGAGCCGCCCGCGGGGAGATGAGCTTCTGGGAATACGACGAGAAGGGCTACATCATCGCCGGGACGCCGCAGCGGGTTGCCGCCCGCCTCCGCGAGCTGGTGAGCGAACTCCGTGTCGGACAGCTCATCGCCACCCTGAGCATGGGCAACCTGCCGGAGGAGGTGGCTGCCAAAAACACGGCGTTGTTCGGACGGGAAGTTATCCCCCAGCTCCAGGACATCTGGCAGGACGAACCGGACCGGTGGACTCCTGCGGAAAGCCAGGCGCGCGTTGCCGCACACCGGGCAACACGCATGGCGCCGGCCGCCGGAGGCGTCCGATGAGCCCGGTGACGCTCGAGCGCCTCGGCGACGTGCCGGTCCGCGTGTGGGCGGCGGGCGAAGGGACTTCCCGGGGGCTGCTTTACCTGCACGGCTTCGAACGCCACCCGGGGGATGCGCCGTTCCTGCAACGCCTGGCCAGGACGCACAGGGTCTTCGCACCGGAGCACCCCGGCTACGGCGAATCTGGCGGCCTCGATGCCATGGACCACGTCCTGGACCTCGTCCTCCACTACCGGCAGCTCGTGGAAGCGCGCTTCGATGGCCCGGTGGATGTCATCGGCCACTCGCTCGGCGGGATGTTCGCGGCGGAGTTCGCCGCCATCTGCCCCCAGCTCACCAGGTCACTAACCCTTGTATCGCCGTACGGAATCTGGATCGACGCTCACCCGCTCCCTGACCCGTTCATGTTCAACGAACAGGACCTGCGGGCGGCGAAGTGGTTCGACGCATCGGCACAGGCGGAGCCCGAGAGCAGCCTGCCGCCGCCGGGCGCCGACGACCCAAACGCCGCCACGTATTACCGGGCGCGCAACATGGGCGCCGCCACCAAGTTCATGTGGCCCATTCCCGACCACGGACTGCGGAAGCGGCTGCCCTTGATCAGCGCCCCCACGCTGGTCATCCGAGGCGCGGCGGATGGGCTCGTCCCGGATGCTTATGCAAGAGAGTTCGCGCGGCTCATCCCCGGGGCGCGCCTGGAAACCCTCGAATCCGCCGGCCACATGGCCATGCTCGAACAGCCGGAAGCGTTCGGAGAAACGGTGGACGCGTTCCTTCGCTAGCGAGAGCGCCGCGATCACTGATGGCGGGGGATGACCGTAATCGCGCCGTCCCCTTCCAGGTAGGCCTTCCGGACGTCGGAGATGTCCTCGAGGCCGGCGCCATGCACGGCCATCATCAGTTCATCCCTGGTGATGAGGTTCTCCCGCAGATGTCGGTGCTGGATCGCGCCGTCTTTCACGAGTTCGGTTTCGGACGGTTCCACCAGCCGCCCGAGCCGCGGGAACCGGTACGCGAGGAAATCGAGCACGACCGACCACGCGACGATAACCAGGACCAGCACGAGACCGGCCGGTACCGACCGGTACTCACCGGCCAGCCCGTTCTGCGCGGCATCGGCGATGATCACGATGAGCAGCAGGTCTGGCGTACTTGGCCCAACCGCACCGCGCCGCCAAACGCGGAGCATCACGAAGATGGCCAGGTACATCAGGCTCCCGCGAGTCAAGATTTCGAGGAGTTCCTGCCAATCGGTAGCGAATATCCCGTCCCAATCCATGACGACCTCCTGTTTTGAGAATAGGGCGGGAGGTGAAGTAGTCGCGGAGCTCCGTCTCCGCTGGGCCCGGGAGGGCCAGGTACCTGTTCGCGAGCAGTAGAATCCCGCGATGCACTTCCCCAACCGGATCCGGCTGCCGAGAACGGCGTATGCCGATCCATCCAACGCGTTTCACCTGACGATCGCGGCTCACCCCGAAATTCAGAGATTGGGACAGGCAATCGGTGATGCAATCTGGGAGTCAGTGCTCGAACAACGCACCTCGTCCCGGTTGGAATTGCTCGCGGCATGCCTCATGCCGGACCACCTGCACCTCGTAGCGAAGCCCGGCGAAGTCGACCTGGTCACGTGGATGCAGCGGTGGAAGTCGTGGTCAACGCGTCTGGCGTGGAAGGCGGGGCATCGCGGGCCACTCTGGCAACCGAGCGGGTGGGATCGGGCGCTGCGCCGCGACGAAGACCTGCTCGCCGTGTGCCGATACGTTTACGGTAACCCTGAGGCCGCCAGTCTCATTGCGGCAGGAGAAGCGTGGGCATGGCGGTGGGGGTTCTGGCTGGATTAGGGACAGGTACTGGCCCTCCGGGCCCAGCGGAGACGGAGCTCCGCGACTACTACGTCTACGGGTGGCGATCCGGTACCCTAACGCCCAAAATCATCCGAACCACGTTCGGAACTCGATTTCACCATCACTGTGGGAGGCCCCCAATGCCCATCGACCCCTCCAAGGCACTCGGCGCCAAGATCTCCGGCGGTACCGCCAGTTGGAACCGCGATAAGGTGATCCTCTACCACCTCGGCGTCGGGGCCGGCGTCCCCCAGACCGACCCCAACGAGCTGACCTACTGCTACGAGCAGAACCTCAAGGTGCTGCCGAGCTTCGGCGTCATCCCGGCGTTCGCCTCCATGGGCGGCCTTGGCGCCGTGCCAGGCCTTTCGTTCAACCCGATGATGCTCCTCCATGGCGAGCAGGACCTCGAGATCCGCAAGCCCATCCCGGTGGAGGCGGAGGTCGAGACGAACGGCCAAATCGCGGGCATCTACGACAAAGGCAAGGCGGCGCTCGTCGTCATCGAGACCGAGACGACCATCAAGGGCGAAAGCGACCCGCTGTTCGTGAACCGCTTCTCCCTGTTCCTTCGCGGCGAAGGCGGCTTTGGCGGTGATAGCGGCCCCGCCGCGGGCAACGCCGCCCCAGATCGCGCCCCCGACAAGGAAGTCGAGTCGCCGACCATTCCGCAGCAGGCGCTCCTCTACCGCCTGAGCGGCGACAAGAACCCGCTGCATGCGGACCCGGCGTTCGCCAAGATGGGTGGCTTCGATGTGCCGATCCTGCACGGACTGTGCTCGTTCGGCATTGTCTGCAAGGCCGTGGTGGACAACGCCCTCGGCGGCGACACGGCGCAGGTTGCCCGCTACCAGGCGCGCTTCGCCGGAGTCTTCTTCCCGGGCGAAACGATGGTGACTTCGTACTGGCGGGACGGAAAGACCATCCTGGTCGAATCCAAGTCGAAGGAACGGGGCGCGCCAATCATCTCGAACGCGGCGATCACCGTCCGTTAGCGAAGGGTGAGGGGCGCCCTGCCGGGCGCCCCTGCTTAGATCGCTTCTTCGCACTCTCGCTGGACGATTTCGTCCAGCGTTTCCCTTCGGCTGATGAGCGTTGCCCTGCCGTCCTCCCAGTAAACCTGGGCGGCGCGGCCAAGCGAAACGTAGTTGGAAGACATCGCCGCGCCGTAGGCGCCGGCATCGTGCAGGACGACAAGGTCCCCGTACTCCGGCCGGGGCAGATCTCGCGGTTCGAGCAACTCGTGCTCGTCGCGCGTGAACACGTCTCCGCTCTCGCAGAGCGGCCCGGCGACGACGAACGGCTCGAGCGCCCGCCCGGAGCCCTTCCCGACGATCGAGATCTGGTGGTACGAGCCGTACATCGCTGGACGGATCAGATCGTTGAACCCCGCGTCGGTCATGATGAACTCGTGGCCGGGGCCCTTCTGGTTCGTCCGCGTTGCTTTCACGTCTTTCACCCGGCCCACCAGGAAGGCCATGCCGGCCACAGGATAGCGGCCGGGCTCGATCTCCACCCGTACCTGGCGACCGGCGGATTCCGAAAGCGCGCGTTGGGCTTCGACGAGAATGACCTGGTAGTTCGGGAGGTCGTAGTGGCGCGCACCTGGCCGGTAGGCGTGGGGAATGCCGCCGCCGAGGTTCACCGCATTGGCGTTCGGATACGAAGCGAGCAGGTCTTCGAATACCTCCGCGAGATGCTTCATGTTCCGGTCGAACTCTTCGATCTGCGGGCCTGTGCCGACGTGGGCGTGAAGCGCAACGACTTCCATGCCGGCATCGCGGGCGAGGTTGCCCGCAACGGCATGATCTTCGTACCAGATACCGTGCTTGGATGACGGGCCGCCGGTGTCACAGGCCTGTACGTGGCCGTGCCCGAAGCCCGGGTTGATCCGCAGCGCGATAGGGCCGCGATAACCGGCTTCGGCGAGTTCCCGGATCATCCCCGGCGAGCCGATGTTGGGCAGCACGCCGTTCTCCACCACAGCCTGCAGCGCGTTATCGCGGAATACGTCAGCCGTGTACATCACCACCGGCGGCTCATGGCCCATGGCGAAGCCGGCGCGCCTGGCCCGCAGGACTTCGTTGCCGGAGACAGCGTCGATCCACATGCCGTGCTCATTGGCGACTTCGAGCACCTTGCGCGCCGAGTTCGCCTTGACCGCGAATCGGCACTGCAGGCCGCGGGGGCCGGTGAGCGTCGCCAGTTCGCCGAACTTCTGGCGAAGGATGTTGCCATCGTAGAAATAGAACGGAGTCCCGACTTTCTCGGCGATCTCCATGAGCGGGTACCGGGTCAATTCCATGCGTACGAGCTTAATTCAAGCCGCCGTCACGAGGGATTGGCCAGAGCTCACGCGGGGACGTACATCCTGCGGGCAACGACCCGGTTCTTTCGCCCATACGTGTGCAGAAGCTGCCGAAATGCCGTAAGGCGGGCGCGCGAAAGGGCCGCGTACCGCTCCGCCGCCTCTGGCTGCAGCGACAGCGCGTTCGTTGTGCCGGCCGAGAGTTCGAGCGCGGCATAGGCGCTCGCACCGGTCGTCAGGATCTCCGCCAGGTGCTCGGAAAGCGTCGAGCCCGCTTCATCCAGGGTATGCGACCCGGTGTAGAAGACGCGGGCATCCTCTCCGTCCGGCGGCGCCGGAGTGTGCAGCGTCAGCGATTGTCCCCACGTGGCGAATCCCGGATAGCTCGGGGGGAAGCGGCCAATCGGGTACTCCACCATCTCAACGTCGATGAGGCGTTCGATGCCCGACACCGAGAGCTCCCGGCTGCCCTCCGTCGTAGCGACATCGGTGGAGAGTTCCTGCGGAATGGCGAGACTCAGGTCAGAGAGGGCGTGGGCGATATGGCGGTCAAGCTGTTCGTCCGGCCAGCTCGCTTCCGCGGTGTCGGAAAGGTCCCGGCGAACCCGTTCGCGGATGTCAGAAAGCGTAATCATGCCAGCGACCATAGCCGTGGGGTCACGCACCCCAAACGGCCGCACGGCACTCTCACGGCTCTGCGGTACACTCCGATCCAGCACGCACCGGGAGCGAACCTTCATGCATCCCTGGCACGACATCCCGGTTGATCCGGCGGACATCGAAACGCACCTCCCGGTAGTGGTCGAAATCCCGGCCGGCAGCAAGAACAAGTACGAATTAGATAAGCCGACAGGGATCCTGAAACTGGATCGCGTGCTGTATAGCTCAGTGCACTACCCGGCGAACTACGGCTTCATCCCGCGGAGTTACTGCGACGACGGAGACCCGCTGGACGTGCTCGTCCTCGGCCAGGAGCCGGTCCATCCGCTGACCATGATGTTCGTGCGGCCGATCGGCGTGATGCACATGCGGGACCAGGGCAAGGCCGACGACAAGATCCTGGCGGTGCATGCCAATGACCCGGCGGTGAACCACATCCTCGAACTGGCCGATGCGCCGCCCCATACGATGCTCGAGATCCACCGCTTCTTCCTGGATTACAAGGTCTTAGAGGAGAAGGAAGTGGTGGTAGACCCGTTCGAGGGGCGCGACCGCGCCCTGGCGGTCATCCGCCAGGCGTTGGTGGATTACACGGCGATGCGGAAAGTGACCGAGTAGTGGGTTAAATCTCCGCTTCCACGAGCGGCTCAGCCGGCGCGTCAGGCAGCGGCGGCAGCTCGCGCGGGCTGCGGATCCCGAAGTGCTCGAGGAAGCGCATGGTGGTGCGGTAGAGCTTTGGACGGCCCGGACCTTCCCCGGTGCCCGTGTTCTCGATCAGCCCGCGCTGTTCCAGGATGGCGACCAACCGGTCGCTGTTGACGCCGCGGATCGCCTCGATCTCCGCCCGCGTGCACGGCTGCTTGTAGGCGATGATCGTCAACGTCTCCAGGGCGGCCCGTGTGAGCCGCTGACCGGGGCCGGTGCCGAGCATGTTCTCGATGTAGCGGGCGTAGGCCGGGGCCGCGCCGAGCTGGTACCGCTGGTTGTCTTCCAGCAATCGCAAACCGCGCGCTTCGTAATCGCCGGAGAGCTGCGATAGCGCTTTCCGTGCAGCCCCGTCGCTTACGCCGGCCGCGCGGGCCAGCGATTGCAGCGTCTGGGGCTCCTCAGCCACGAAGAGGAGCGCCTCGAGCACCCACGGCAGTTCGCCGGCGGCTGGAGGTGCGATGCGGTCAGCTTCGGTCATCGTGCGCGTGTTCCTCAGTCGGAGTGCCTTCTCGGGCCTCCTCATCCTGAGTGTTCACGAAGTAAGGCGCCTCCGGCGGACGGGCGGGGTCAGCCGGAGGCTTCATCTGAGTCTCCGGCGCCATCGCGCGCGGGGTATCCGTCGGGTCCGGGTACGCGGTCGAATGGTAGCCTCCGGCTGGAGGCGCCACCGGCTTCCGGTAGGCGCCGGCCGGCCGCACACCCATCTCGTCGTACGTGATCCGGATCACCGGCCGGCGGATAGCGGTCACGCCGACGTGCTCCCGCAGGACTTCTTCAACCGTCGAACCGAGCAGCTTCGTCGCCTGCGAAATGCTGGCGCTCGGTTCGATATTCGCATCGAGGTACGTATCAACCGCGCCGCCAGAGAGCTTGACCCTGGGAGATGCGGAACGGACCTCCGGGAGAGCCTCGAGTTCGCCGCGGAGCAGCGATTCGATTGCGGCGGCAGTAACCTCGACGGTGCCCCCGTCGGCCTGGCGGATTCGCATGGTCCCTTTGCTGCTGTAGCCGGACCGCTTCGGCCAGACCGCGATAAGCAGGGTGATGAGCGCCACCAGCGCCAGCCCCGCGAGGACTGCGGTCAGGGCGTACTTGGCATCGTCAGTCGCATCGACGAAGGCCTGCATGTTGAGGTCGCCGATGTTGAGGTCGAGTTGTTCATTCTGATTCCAGGCGAGGGCGACGACCCCGCCGATGGCGGCGAGAAAGACGAGGCTGTAGAGGGCGAGCAACAGACGCCGGACCGCGTTCATAGGGCCTCCCCGGGGATGCTCCCCCAGACCCCGTCATCGTACACCCGGCCTAATTGCGTAGACGTAATCCGCCCCGCTAGCCCTCTCGCATCCGCGTAAACAGGCACGTAGTTATCCGTGTGACCAAAGGCCAGCTGTTGACCATCGGCGCAGACTTTCGGGGGCTCCCAGAGCACCGGGCGGGCCTGGCCGGCCTGGGCAGCACGGAATTCGCGCCAGAGCCCGGCGCCGGTCTCCAGCAGCGCCGCCATCCGCTCCTTGATGACCGCTGGCGGCAGCTGTTCTTCCATCCGCGCGGCGGCGGTGCGGCTGCGAATCGAGTACGGAAACGCATGGATCCGCGCGAACGCCACTTCGCGGCAAAGCGCCAGCGTATCGGCGAAGTCGGCGTCACTCTCCCCGGGGAACCCGGCGATGACGTCCGTGGTAATCGCCACGGCCGGCACGGCAGCGCTTATCCGCTCAGCGGCCTGCAAGAACTCGCGGGCGGTGTAGCGCCGCCGCATCGCGGCCAGTGTCCGCTCGCTTCCGGACTGGAGCGCGAGATGGAAGTGGGGCATCAGGCGAGGATCCGTCCAGAGCGCGAGCAACTCAGCACTGATGTCCTGCGGTTGGAGCGAACTGAAGCGCACGCGGGCGGCGTCGGTGTTCTCGAGGATGCCCGCGATGAGTGCGGCAGGTGTCTGCGGCTGCTCGAAGTCACGCCCCCACGCGCCAAGCTGCGTGCCCGTGATCACCACTTCGGTCGCGCCGTCCCGGACGGCGGCCGCCACTGCCCGGGTGACCCGTTCCACCGGCCGCGAGACCTCACGCCCACGAGTGCGCGGCACGATGCAGAAGGCGCAAACATCGTTGCAGCCCTCCTGCGCCTTGATGAAAGCGCGGGCGACGTGCAGCGGGCGCTGCGATTCGCCCGCGTCCACGCCCTTCGGCCCCTGATCGGTGCCCAGAAACTGGAGCAGCGCCGCCTTCCCCGAATCGTCGGTCCCTGCGACGAAGTCCGCCCCAAGTTCAAGCGCAGCCGCCTCCCCCGCGGACCGCGGGAAGCACCCAGTGACGGTCACCCTCGCGCGAGGGGCGATACGCCTCACCGAGCGGATCAGCTTGCGCGACTTTCGGTCTGCCGTGTGCGTCACCGAGCAGGTGTTGATGACGTAGGCGTCCGCTTCGCACAGCCCGTCGACAACCTGAAACCCCGCTGCCTGCAGCCCGCGCGCAATCTCCTCGCTGTCGGCGAGGTTGAGCTTGCATCCGAGCGTGAGCACTGATGCGGTGCGCGGCATTGGAAAAGCGTAGCGCGATAGGAGACGAGGCAGTACGGGGCGGGGTCTGCTGAATCCGGGGACGCTGTTGTGGTAGGGTTATGGGTAATCACATTTCCATTTGAGGGTTGTCCTGTTTGGCGAAGAAAGAAGCGATTGAAGTCGAAGGAATCGTGACGCAGCCGCTGCCGGATGCGCAGTTCCGCGTGGAACTGGCCAACGGTCACGTTGTGCTGGCCCACATCAGTGGCAAGATCCGCAAGAACTACATCAAAATCCTCACCGGCGACCGCGTGCTCGTGGAGCTT
>CAZKZR010000073.1:0-9959 GCA_964557245.1 uncultured Anaerolineaceae bacterium
CCGCCCGGCTGCCGCCCGGCGCCAGCCGGCCGCCGGCGCTCATGGTCAGCCTGCACGCGTGGGCGCTGGCGCATGGTATTGCAGCGCTTTTCGCCCGCGGCGATGCCGGCCGGCGCACGCTGCCGATGGCGCCGGAGGAGCTCCTTGAAGCCGGCGACCAGTTCCGCCTGAGCGGCCACCGCAACGCTTCCACGGTGCTGCGCATGGCCTTCGACCTGATGCCCCGCGCGACGGAAAGCGATTGGGAGAACATCGCCAGGCGGCTGGCGCTGGTCCCGCAGGGCATTGGCAGCTACCGCGCGACGCTGGAAGAGGGCCTGCGGAAGGGCGCCGCCACCGCGCGACGCCAGGTCGCCCAGGCGATCAAGCAGTCCGAGACCTATGGCGGCGGAGACGGCGGGCCGTCGTTCTTCGCCGGGCTGGTTGCGGCGTTCGAAGCTACCGGAGTGCAATCACCTGCCTTGCGCGCCGAACTCGAATCCGGCGCGAACGCGGCCGCCGAGGCGTACCGCGGCTTCAGCTCGTACCTCTCAGAGAAGTTCATCGACCGCGCCGTGGAGCGAGACGGGGTCGGGCGGGATCTGTATCAGCTCTCGTCCCGCGTTTACAACGGCATCGAACTGGACCTGGAAGAGACCTACCAGTGGGGCTGGGACGAGCTCTACCGGATTGAAGCCGAGATGCGGAGCACCTGCGAGCGGATCCTGCCCGGCGCATCCATCGAGGAGACCAAGTCGTCCCTCGAATCCGACCCAATTCGCGCCATTGACGGAGTCGACGAGTTTCGCGAATGGATGCAGGACCTACAGGACCGGACCATCAGCGAACTGGCGGGCACCCACTTCGATATCCCGGACCCGCTGCGCAAAATCGAAGCGATGATTGCGCCGCCCGGCGGGTCGCTGGCGATGTACTACACGGGCCCCAGCGAGGATTTCTCGCGCCCGGGCCGGACGTGGTACCCGACCGGCGGGAAGACTCGCTTCCCGCTCTGGGGCGAGGTCTCAATCGCCTATCACGAAGGCGTCCCGGGCCACCACTTCGAACGCGCGACGGCGAAGTATCTCGCGGCCGAACTTTCGCGGTTCCAGCGGCTGATGGGCGGCACTTCAGGCTACGTCGAAGGCTGGGCGCTCTATGCCGAACGCCTGATGGGCGAACTGGGGTACCTCGAGAACCCCGATTACTACCTCGGCATGCTTCGGGCCCAGGCGATGCGCGCAGTGCGAGTGATCGTGGACATCGGGATGCACCTCGAATTGGCCATCCCCCAGGCGGAGGCCTACCACCCGGGGGAAACCTGGAATGCGGAGCTCGGCCAGGAGTTTTGCCTGCAGCGCTCGCAGTTTCCCGCCGACTTCATGCAGAGCGAAGTCATCCGCTACCTGGGAACACCGGGACAGGCGATCAGCTACAAGGTCGGCGAGCGATGCTGGCTGGAGGCACGGGAGGCTTCGAAAGAGCGGCAAGGCGAGGCGTTCAGCCTGAAGGAATGGCATCGCGCGGCGCTGAACATGGGCCCGATGGGGCTGGCCCAGATGCAGCGCGAACTGGCCCGTGTTTAGGCGCGAACCGGGATGCTGATCGTCCTCCCGTCGGTCGTTTCAGGCATCGGTGTACTGCTCATCCTGCTTGGAATCATGGTCGACGACCGGGTTATCCGAGATCTCTCGCTCTGTCTCGGAGTCATCCTGTTGTGGCTGGATTTCTTCATCACCATGGCCATCTTCCGGCGCACGGTCAGGGATATCGACGCACGGCTGCGCCGGATCGAAGAACGGCTACGCTGAGCCGGTCTCGTCCCCCTTCCCTCCGAAGAGTCCCTTGATGACATCTCCGAGGATCACGCCTGCCTCGACTCTCAAAGCGTTCGCACCCATTGAGGCGCCCTTGGAGGCGGCCTTGCGTGCGGCCGAGGCCGGCAACCCTACCGGCGGCGACGGGGCCGGCGCGAGGCCAGCCACAAACCCGGCGACCGCAAACCCGGTGACCGTGGTCATCGGGTGCTGGCCCACCCACGAATCTTCTCCAAGCATCCGCTCGCGTTCTCGTTCCAGCCCGGCAGTGTCGTCTTCAATACGGCGCCGGAACTCGATCACTCGGGCCCGAAGGGCCTGGCGTTCAGCGTCTAGTCGTGCCCGGCGGAGAGGTGCTGGCTCAGCCATTCCCGGTCCTCCTTCATACGGTCGATTGCCCCGTGGGGTATGAGCGCCACGCGCTTCACCCGCGCCATTGCCAGTGATCCGAGGATCAGCGAGACAAGCAGCAGCGCGCCCGCAGTAACTAGCGACGCGGCCCACATGGGCATCGCCTCCGCCAGACCCAGGAGAAGGGGCAAGGGCAACCAGATAAGCGTCAGCAGCGCGAACACGCCCGCGATGGCGGCCCAGATGGCCGCCCGCTTCGCAGCGCGGATTCCATCCTGCGTCTCTTCCAGCGCAAGCCTGGCCTCGTCCCTGGCGATCCTGCGGATATCACCGGCTATTCCGCCGGCTTCGCTTCCAAGGCCACGAAGCTCCTCACCAGCGTGACGCCAGCGCCGCAGGAGCGATTCTTCCGAGTGCATGGCGACGGCCATGCGCTAGCGCACAATCTTGGAGAAGGTAGCCCGCGACGAGCGCACCGGCCGCCGCCTGCAGGGGATGGGTCTTCACGAACTCCTCGAAGTCGTGCACCAATTCCTGCGAGTCGTGGTCGCGCAGATATCCGGCCGTTTTTTCCATCGCATCGGCGGTCTTCTGCTCCCAATCGCCGCGCATACCGTCATCCTGACCGGCGCGGCGGCGCAGCTTCTCGGCTGCTGAATCGAGCCCCTCGCTGGCCTTGTCCATGCCCTGGTCGGCGCGATCCTGGACTGCCGTACGGGCTTGCGAGCCCATCTCGGCGGCGCGCTCTCCCATGTCCTGAGAGCCTTTGCTGGAACTGTCACCGTCTGAGCGGCCCATGCTGCTTGAACCCGGCTGCGACATGTTCGCCTCCTGCTTCGAATTGCTCTCATCGTCACGGCGGAGACACACCGGATGCGTCAAAATTCGGCCCCCTCATAAGGCATTCTCATCACAATCGGCTCAGTTCGCGGCGGACATGAACAGGACGGCCAACACCGCACTGGAGGCGGCAAGCAGGCCGAAAAGGCCGTCAGGTCCGAAGGTGGCGACCGCGCGCCGGGACATGATCCCGGCGATGAGGACGTTGGCCGCCGCGAGGAGAGCCTGCATGGGAGCGCTGGCGAACAGGAGGACGACGACAGCTACCGCTCCGGCGAGGCCGAAGACGCCAAGCGCGAGATTCGCCGCTCGCTCAGTGCCCAGGCGGTGAGCGATACCGCGCAAGTTGGGTTCTTTCGGGACGTCCGGGGCCTGGTTGGCAAGATGCAGCGCGAAGCCCAGCAGCGCCCCCAACGGGAACGCGGCCCAGAGGAGCGAATCCCAACGGTCCAGCGCCAGGTACACCCACACGGGGATGAGTGGAAACGCGATCGCGAAGGGCAGCCAGCTCAGGGCGGTCCGTTTCAGTTGCACGTCATAGGCCAAACCGCAGAACAGTCCGGCAATCCCGACGAGCCACGGGGCGCCGGGAAGCGGCGCGGAAATCACCATCCCCGCGCCCGCGAACCCGGCCGCGAGCGCGATTGCGGTCCGGCGGCTGAGGACCCCTCTGGGGATGGCTTTCCACGGTTTCGCGGCGCGGTCGTCTGCCGCATCGACGAGGTCGTTCGCGGCCCCGATGGCGAACTGGTAACTGAGCATGGCAAAGCCGAGTTCGAGCAAGCGCGCGACTGGGGGTGAATGGTCGGCAAAGAACGCGAAAGCGACTGTTACCGCCGTCACCACGAGCGAAGGAAACGGGTGCACGAAACGAACCGCGGAGACCCACGGGGGCGGCAGCGGACGCTGCTTCACTCGATTCTTCTTCGCCACGAGCCGAACTTTACGTGCGTTCAGCGCTGGAAACCCGGCGACCCGCCCCCGACCACGGTCCACCGCGTACACTTCGCCGCGTGAAAGCAGAAATCATCGCAATCGGCACCGAGATCCTGCTCGGAGAGATCATCGATACGAACAGCGCATACATCGCTCAGCGCCTGCCAGAACTGGGGATCGACCTCTATTACAAGTCGGTTGTCGGCGACAACATGGGCCGCATCGTGGAGACCTTCGAACGCGCATGGAACCGATCCGATGTGGTGATTTGCACCGGCGGGCTCGGCCCCACGGAAGACGACATGACCCGCGAAGGCATCGCCCAGGTGCTCGGCGAAGAACCGTTCGTCGACCCGGCGTTGGAAAAGACGCTTCGCGGCTGGTTCGAAGGCCGCGGTTACGTGATGCCGGAGTCCAACATCAAGCAGGCCTGGCTGATCAAGAGCTGCCGCGCGATCGACAATCCCCGCGGCACCGCGCCCGGATGGTGGGTGGAACGCGACGGCAAGATGATCATCTGCATGCCCGGCGTTCCGCCCGAGATGGAACGCATGTGGCTCAAGGAAGTCCAGCCGGAGCTCGAGCGGCGTTCGGATGGCCAGGTGCTCGTAACACGGACGATCAAGACGGTGGGCATCGGCGAGGGAACCGTCGATGAGATGGCGAAGCCGCTGTACGACACCCCGGGCATAGGGATCGGGACCTATGCGCGTGCCGACGGCGTGCACCTGCGGATCGGCGCCAAGGCGAACACGCGCGAAGAAGCGTGGGCCAAGATCCACCCGATCGAGGCGGAGATGGACCGGATCTTCGGCACCGCCATCTGGGGCCGCGATGAAGACACCATGGAGGGGTACGTCGCCGACCAGATGCACGAGCGGAGGACCACCCTGGCGGTGATGGAATCCTGCACGGGCGGGCTCATGGCTAACACGCTCACGGACGTCCCCGGCGCGAGCGAATACTTCCTCGGCGGATACGTCACCTACTCGACGCAACAGAAGATCGACCTCGGTGTACCCGCCGCGGTCATCGAGGAGTTCGGGGTTGTGAGCCAGGAAACGGCGAAGGCCATGGCCGAATCCGCTCGCCTGACGGCCCATGCCGACTTCGGGATCGGCATCACTGGAGTGGCCGGACCGGACGCGGAAGACGGCATCCCGCCGGGAACGGTACACGTAGCGGTGGCGACGCCTGAGGGGGGAAGCCACGTGCTGAGCATGACCATGAACCAGGGCCGCCAGGCTGTGAAACGCCGGGCCGTCACGACGGCGCTGCTCCTGCTCCGCCGGGCGCTCCTGGGAGAAGTCCGCTAGGCCATGTTGATCGTCGATTCCCAGGTGCACATCTGGGGCGCCGATAGCCCGGAGCGCCCGTGGCCGCCGTTTCGCGGATCGGAGGCGCAAAAGCCGTATCCGATCTCGAAAGAGACCCTGCTCCTGCAGATGGACCTCGCCGGCGTGGACAGGATCGTGCTGGTGCCGCCGTCCTGGGAAGGCGAACGGAATGACCTTGCGCTCGAGGCGGCAGCCGCCTACCCGGACCGTTTCGCCGTGATGGGCCGGCTCTCGCTGACGGACCCGGCGAGCAGGGAGCTGCTTTCCGGGTGGCGGAAGCAGCCGGGCATGCTGGGGATGCGATTCACCTTTCACAACCAGCACAACCGGCACATGCTGACAGATGGCTCAGCCGATTGGCTGTGGCCCGCCGCCGAAGCAGCGGGCATCCCGCTGATGGTCCTCGTGCCGGGCCAGCTGGCGGAACTCGGTGTAATAGCGACGAGGCACCCCGGCCTGAAGCTCGTCATCGACCACGTAGGCGTGAGCCTTCGCCCGAATACCTCGAAGGTGTGGGAAGAATTGCCGGCCGTGTGCGCCCTGGCGAAGCATCCGAACGTCGCGGTGAAAGCCTCCGGCCTGCCGCACTGGTCCCAGGAGGCGTATCCGTACCGGGATTTGCACGGCCACCTGGAGCAGCTTTTCCAGGCGTTCGGGCCGCGGCGAATGTTCTGGGGGACGGACCTGACGCGTATGCCGTGCACATACTACGAGTGCATCCACATGTTCACCGAGCACCTGCCATGGCTGAAAGGCACGGACCTCGAGGGGGTCATGGGCCGGGGGATCGTGGAATGGCTGGACTGGCCGGTCCCCGATTCAGGCGCCGGCTAGCGCCGGAGCCGCACGATCGGCCCTTCGGTGAAGAGGCTGCCCACCTGGATTCCGAGCCGCTCGGGAACGCTCACAGGGATGCCCAGGTCGGCAATGAAGAGTTCGCCGGTGTTCCCACGGGCAGCGGCTTCCATCACGCCCCGCTTGGGCAGGTCAAGCATGAGCGTCGTCGAAGCCTTGATCGCGGGGACGCTAACTTCGCCGGTGGTGGCGTTCACGCCTGTGGGCACATCGAGCGCCAACGTCGGACGTTTGGCCTGGATGGCGAGGTGGGTGACCGCGGCGGCGATGCCCTGCGGTGGACCTTCGAGGCCGTAGCCCACGAGAGCGTCGATCACCAGCTCACATTCGGCGAGCTGGTCTTCGACCGTGATTTCGCTGGATTCCATGTCACCCGGTTCGAGGATGCCGGCCTGTCGCAACGTCTGCAGGTGGCGGCGCACCGTGAATCCTGCGTCTTCCTCCACGCCTGAGACGATCGGGTCGACACGGATGCCCCAGTTCGCGAGGTGCCGCGCGGTCGCGAGGCCGGCCGCGCCCTTGTTTCCGTTCCCGCAGAGAATCACGACGCGCTGGCCGCGACCCTTCCCGCCCAGCATGGCGAGGGCGAGCATCGCAGCCGCGCGGCCGGCGTTCTCCGTAAGTTGGAGGATGTCGAGGCCGAAGTCCTCCTGCGCGATCCGCTGCACGTCGCGCATCTGAGCCGCGGTCACCCAGCGCGCTTCCGAGCATTTGCGCTGGGGAAATCCTCCAGGGTCGGCTTTGACGGACATCGCTGATTTACCTCGAATGCGAGTCTACGACCGGGTGAACCTACGCGGGATGCGCTATTCCCCGCCGAAGGTGGCGCTGATCCGCGCCGAGATGCCGCCGCGGGAATTGAACTCGCCGGTGACCACGAGGAACCGCGGGTGGATGGCGGCCACGATGTCGTCGAGCACCGTATTGACCACGTTTTCGTAGAAGATCCCTTTGTTGCGGTAGCTCTGCAGGTAGAACTTGAAACTGCGGAGTTCGATGCAGCGCTGGTCCGGCGTGTAGCTGATGACGATCGTGCCGAAGTCCGGCTGCCCGGTCATCGGGCAGACGCTGGTGAACTCAGTCGCCGTGAACTCGATCTCGTAGTCGCGCCCGGGAAACTGGTTTTCGAACGAGTCGATCGTCCCATCGGTGCGGAAAGTGTTTTCAGACATAGCAAGCTAGGTTCAGGCTGGCCGGGCCGCCGCGCAAGTCAGTCCCGAGGCAGCCCAAGCCCGCGGGTCGCCACGATGTTCCGGTTCACCTCGCTTGTGCCGCCTGCGATTGTGTAGCTGGGAGCGGCCATTGCCCAGCGCTCGACCTGGCCGCGGAGGGGCGCGTATTTCGAGCCGGGCTCGATCATGCCCGGCATCCCAATGACGCGGAGTCCGGTGATGCCCATCTGCCGCTGCAATTCGGTCCCGAAAATTTTGGATACGGAAGCCTCGGCGTTCGGAACTTTGCCCTGGCTTTGCATCTGAGCGACGCGGTAACAGAGCCAACGGCCGATCTCGAACTCGAGGTGGCGTTCGGCCAGCTCGTGGCGAATTTCGGCGCGCCGGCCGATGGCGGGGACCGTTTTCACGTAATCGATCAGGCCCTCGAGGGTGGAGCGCGTCATGACCACGCGGTTAATCGAGCTGCGTTCCTGGTCCAGCGTGGTGGTTGCGATGTACCAGCCGCGGTTCTCCTCACCGATGAGGCAATCACGCGGCACGCGAACGTCTTCAAGGAAGACCTCGGTGAAGTGCTCGCTCCCCATCATGTTGACCAACGGCCTGACCGTGGTGCCCGGAGTCTTCAGGTCGAGCATGAAGTAGCTAATGCCGCGGTGCTTGGGAGCATCCGGGTCGGTGCGGGCGAGGAGGATGCCCCAATCCGCGTCGAGAGCGCCGCTCGTCCAGATCTTCTGCCCGTTGAGCACATATTCGTCGCCATCGCGGACCGCGCGCGTCTGGAGGGACGCGAGGTCGGAGCCGGCGCCAGGCTCGGAAAAGAGCTGGCACCAGTGCACGTCGGCGGAGCGCATCCCGGGCAGCCAGCGGCTCTGCTGTTCGGGCGTGCCGTGCATCATGATCGCTGGACCGGCGAGCCAAACGCCCTGGTCATACGCGCCCGGGGCGCCGGCCGCGCTCATCTCTTCCATAAAGACCGTCTGGGTCATGTAGCTGGCGCCCGCGCCGCCGAAGGCTTCGGGCCAGCCCATGGTCAGCCAGCCGCGCTCCGCAAGCTTCTTTCGAAAGGCCTGGGTGAATGCCGCATGCTCGGGAGAGACGTGATCCCGGTCGTTGCGCATGTTCCATTCGTCCGTCGGAAGGGATTCCGCAAGGAATGCGCGGAGTTCGGCGCGAAACGCGGCATGTTCGGGAGAATCGTGAAAGAGCATTCGGCGAGTATACCGGCGCGTCCCGCCAGGGTACGGCGGCGAGCAGTGCGAAATCTTCACACTGCGGGCTCAGAGGTGAAAATCGAATCTACTTTCGGTCGTAATGCGGCGCTCCAACCCGCATCGGGAAGGGAAACATCACAGGCTGGGCTGTGACGATGAGAGGTGGTGGCCTCTATCATCCGCGCTGCTCACCAGGGCGTTTCGTGGCATGCCGCGCCCCCGCCCAAGTGCCTGAACCCCCGTTGAGCTCCGAAGCCCGGGTCATCCCGGGCGCCGCGCTTTGCACTACATCGGCGGGGTCGAGAGCTGTTGGACGTTCGGTCGAATGCCAGGTGGCAGTCGGGGTGGTTGAGGCGAAGCGTTCTCCTGGCGTTCGCGCTAAGTGCGCTGACCTTCGCCCTGCAGCAGGCTGTCCCCGATGCGCGAGCCGTCGGCGAAGGCGTTTTCCAACTGGATAAGACCGCCTACGCGACGAACGAAGGCACCGCCGTCCAGGTGACCGTGGTCCGGACTGACGGCGGCACGCTCACCCAGGATGTCCAGGTTATCCTCGCGGTCGACGGCGTAACCGAGTTCGACATTCCTTCGGCTGAGGCCACGAAGCTGGTCACGTTCCCGGCTGGCACGAACCTAGCGTCAAAGTCCGTGTTGATCCAAACGCTGAACAAAGAGCAGTTCTCGGACCGCACCATCCAGGTGACCATCCTGAGTGTTTCCGGGGGCGGGCAGTTACCCCTGAACGGCTGGACCACTGCCCCTATCACGCTGCTGGGCAGCGGGACGCCCCGCGTGTTGTCGGTCACCCCGGGAAGCGGCGGAAGCTACGCCGTCGAAGGGACCATCCTGACGGTGGTCGGTGAGAACTTCATCGTCCAGGGCGCCACCATTCAATCGACAACGATCGCGGTGGAGTTCTGGGGCTTCTTCGCTCCAACCGGTGAGGTCTCGCTTCCGGTGCCCGGTACCGAGGTGCAGATCGTTTCTCCCACGCTGATGTACGTGAGAGTGCCGGCGCTGGGGGCGGACTATGCGCTTACCTACCCGAATCAGTCCAACGCCACATACGACGTGCGCGTGAAGGTCGATACGACCCCGCCACAGGTGCCAGTTTCCACGTTCTACAGTCCTCGGGTCCCGGCAGACCAGTTCGTCTATACAACCGGACCGACGGTCACCGCGCTCTCCGTCCAACAAGGCCCCCCAACGGGCGGGACCTCAGTCATCGTTTCGGGCACGAAGTTCCCGTCTGGCGCTCCGAACACCGCCTGTCCGTTGAACTCGGTCACCTTCGGCGGGCTGCAGGTCACGAGCTGCAAGTTCACCGGCCAGCCCAACCAGTTCCTCGTCACTACACCCGCGCACGTCTCTGGCTTTTTGAATGTGGTGGTGTTCGACGGTGTCTCGAAGTACTCGCCGGCTGTGCACGCATCCCGCTACAACTACCAGGTCGTCCCGGTC
>CAZKZR010000074.1:0-9883 GCA_964557245.1 uncultured Anaerolineaceae bacterium
CGTTGACGGCGTCAGCGCCGGTTTCAAGTGCGGCCCGGGCTACGGAGGCGTGATACGTGTCGATTGAGATGGGAAGCTCGGTCGCGGCCCGCACCGCCTCGATCACTGGGATCACCCGGCGAGCCTCTTCGGCAGGATTAAGTTCCTGAGCGCCGGGGCGGGAGGACTCGCCGCCGATATCCAGCCAGTCCGCTCCGTCGGCTTCCATCTGGCGGGCCAATGCAACCGCGGCCGCAACGTTCCCGTCTATCCCATCGCTGCTGAACGAGTCTGGGGTAGCGTTGATGATTCCCATCACGTAGGTGCGCGCACCCCAGGTGAACTCCCTGCCGCGAATCGTGAGAGAGGCCGCGCGGTAACGCTTTGCCATGATGCGTGCCGGCAGGGCCAGTCCGTCGAGCGACAGGCCGAGGTAGTCCGGGTCGTGCATCTGGCTAGGGGACGATTTCGAACGTGCGCTCGATGCGTTCAGCGCCGTCGATGTGCCAGACCCGCACTTCCGGGTGCTCGCGGTCCGCCACTCCGATCACGAAGTGGACGAACGGTGGGCCGAAGAACGGTCCCATCATCCGGATGTCGGTAGGGCTCGGCACGGCCGGGCTCCCCGTATGCGAGTGGTAGAAGCCGGCCAGTTCCATCCCCGCCTCATCAATCGCGGTCTCGTGCTTGCGTGTCTCCAGCGGATCGATGCTGAAGCGGTAGGGGCTGGCCTCTTTGTTTTTCGCCCGCCGAACCTGGGCAACTTCGCCGTCCTTCGTCGCGAGCATGCCGCAGCACTCGATTGGCGCGTCTTCCAGTGCGTGAGCAACCATCGCGTCGATGTGCTCCTGCTTCAGTTTGATGGCGGCGGTAGAGGTGGGATGGGCTGTCATGTGCATCCATTGTAGGCGGCAGTCCGGCCCAAAAAGAAAACCCCTCGCCAGACGGCGAGGGGTCACTGTAGGTGCGAAAGCGCGTGGACCTAGCTACAGGTCTCGCTGTTGGCATCAAGCAACGTCACCGACTGGCTTGCGCTGCCGAGCCGCATGATGAGCACCACACCCGAGAAGCCGGGGATCGTCGAGATGCCGCCGGCGTTCGTGTCGTTCACGTAAGCCGGGGTCTTGGTGGTGTTGAAGTAGTGCTGCCACTGCTGGTTGGGGCCATCCCAGATGTAGATGGCTTCCCAGTCCGCGGTCGGGAGGCACTTGGTGAAGCTGTCCGGGCTCACGCTGCTGTTCCGGATCGCGCCGACATAGTGAATGTTGCAGCCCTGCGAGCCGTTGCTGCACACGCCGCCGACCTGGCTGCTGTGCTTCGCCACGGCCATACCGAGCGATGCCCCGAGGAGAGTGGCAACGCCCGCCCCAACGACGACCACTGCCAGTGCTTTTCGATGGATCCAGCTCATTCTTCCTCCCGCGCAGATAGTGCGGTTCAGTTTCTCTACCGTAACAACCACGGAATGTACACGCACCACAAGAAACGTGGTCATCCGCGCGAGGGTTGCCACCGCGCTGTAAAACGTTCGTAAAAACGCCTTCGATCTGGCTCCCCGGTCAGGACGCTTTACACTCTCCCTCAATGCCCACAAACGTTTTCCTCGTCCGCCACGCCGAAACTTTCGGCAACATCGAAGGCCGTTTCTGCGGCCACTCCGAAACCGAGCTCACCGAAAAGGGCGAAGCCCAGGCACGCTCCCTCGGGCTCCGCCTGAAGGGCCAGCACTTTGATGCCGCGTACTCTTCCGACCTTTCCCGAGCCCACCGCACGGCCCAGTTCGCGCTCGAGCACCACGCTGTCCCGATGCAGCCCGTTCTCGACCCGGGCCTGCGGGAGATGCACTACGGCGAATGGGAATCGCTGATCGGCCGGGACATCGGCAAAGCCAATCCGGACCTTCTCCGGGAGTTCTTCCGCTGCAAGGTCCCGGCCCCGGGCGGCGAATCCATCCAGGACGTTCGCGAACGAACCGCCAGCGCGCTGCGTAATCGCGTGTCCGCCCACCCTGACTCCACGATCCTGGTCGTCTCCCATGGCAACGCCATCATGGCCATGATCGCGGAGTTGCTGGGCGTCCCCCACGAAAGCACGTGGTCGTTCGCAGTGGCGAACACGTCCATCACGAGAATGACGTTCTCGAAGAGCGGCCGAATGACGCTGACCAGCTTCAACGACCACGCTCACCTGGAAGAAGACCCGGCCAGCCTGGCCGTCTACTCCTGACCGCCGGCAGCGCGCCCATCCCTAGCGGGCGATCGGCTTCGGTGTGGGCGTCTTGGTCGGCGGCCGAGGCGTTGCGGTCGGCGTGGGCGTCCACGTCGGCGTCGGCGTGATCGTGGGTGTCGGCGTGATCGTCGGCGTATCCGTCGGCGTGGCCGTGTTGGTCGGCGTCGGTGGCGGTCCGGTCGGCGTGGCGGCCCCCGCTGCGGAACTGCCGCCGCCGGCGCTCGGGAACCAGATCGGGCCGTCGCTCAGCGGCGTTCCCGGCGGAATATGGAACTCCAGGTAGTCCTCGGGGTTCACCGGCGTGTCCAGCCATCGAATCTCGAAGTGCAGGTGTTCGCCGGTTGAGAAGCCCGTGCTGCCGCTGATCCCGATGACCGTATCCGGCGTCACCGGGTCGCCCACCTTGACCAGCATCTGGCTCAGGTGCCCGTAGAGTGTGCTCCAGCCATCGCCGCAGTCCACGAAAATGTGGTTGCCATACGAACCCGAGTAGCTCGCGTCGGATACCTTGCCCGTGCACGCGGCGTACACGTTCGAATGATTCAGACCTTCCAACCCGAGGTCGATTCCGCCGTGGATGAGGCCCGCGCCACGATTCTTCGCGCCGTAGCGGTCCGTCACTTTGCTCCACGCCTTCAGTGGCATGGTGAACCGGCTGTTCGAAACAGAAGAGACGATTTCAGAGCTCGGCAATTGGTCCGCCGCTGGTTCAGGCACCGCCCCTTCGTCAGTCGTGACAGGTGTTTGGCCCTGTGTCGCGGTGCTTCCCGGCGTGTGGCCGGCACTCGCGGCCGCCTCCACGGCAGCCTCGGCAATACGTTGCCGCCCGGCCGTATCGCTGGGCGAACGCGCCGCCAGGATGGCGGCGATGCCGGCGAGCAGCGTCGCCCCCAGCAGGATTTTCACGGCATGCGTGCCCGGCAACCTCTTCCCCACAAACCCTCGCATCACCTTCAAGGTCGGCCTTTTACTTCAATCCGGCCAGCCCTGCGCCGCCGGATTCTTACCGGGCGTTTCCCCGATAGTTGCTCCAGGATCCAGCAGGAAAGCGAAATTCCACGGAATTTCGGCTCCCCCGAGTACACTGCGCAGAGTGGCAATTCTTGAAACGCGCGGACTGGTAAAACGTTACGGGAGTTCCGTAACCGCTCTTAACGGTCTTGACCTTTCCTTGGAGCCGGGTGTTATCGGGCTGGTGGGAGCGAATGGAGCGGGGAAGAGCACGCTCATCAAGATCCTCCTTGGGCTCATTTCCGCGTCTGAAGGTTCCGCCACGGTTCTCGGATACGACGTCGAGCGCGAAGGAACGACCCTGCGCCAGTTCGTCGGCTACATGCCGGAACACGATTGCCTCCCCGGCGATGTGAGCGCAACGGAGTTCGTCGCCCATATGGCGCAGATCAACGGCCTGCCCCGGTCTGCCGCCCGCGAACGGACCGCTGAGACTCTCCGCCACGTTGGCCTCTTCGAAGAGCGCTACCGCGAGATCCGTGGTTATTCGACCGGCATGAAGCAGCGCGTGAAGCTCGCCCAGGCCCTGGTGCACGACCCTCGAGTCCTCTTCCTGGATGAGCCGACGAACGGCCTCGATCCCGCCGGACGCGATGAGATGCTCGATCTCGTCCGCCGCACCGGCACCGAGTTCGGCATCTCGATCATCATGGCGTCACATCTCCTCGGCGAAATTGAGCGGGTCTGCGAACACCTCGTAGTGATCGACGGCGGTCACCTCATGCGCTCCGGTCCCATCGGCGAATTCACTGCCAACACAGGCACCCTGGCGGTAGAAGTGGACGGCGATGCCGCCGCCCTGGAGTCGGCGCTCGGGAAGGCGGGCCTTACCGTCGCCCGCGAAGGCCGCCTGGTCCTCGTCGCCCTCGAAGGCGACCACTCCTACGACCACATCCGCGATTCCTGTGACGACCTGGGCCTCGGCCTCGTCCGCATTGAACGCCGCCGCCAGAACCTGGAAGACATCTTCCGCGAGCATTCGGAACAGGAGCCCGCCAGTGCAGCAGGCTGAGTCTCGCTCGGGCAGCATCTATGACCTGGGTTACCGCGGCTACGACGGGGTCCGCCTCGGGCGCCGCCACGCAATCGCCTCGCTGTATCTCTACACCCTGCGCAGCGCATTCGGGCTCGGCCGGCGGCCGTCATCCAAGATCATGCCGATCGCCATTGCCGTCATCGCGTTCATCCCGGCAGTCGGGCAGCTAGCGATTGCGGCCCTCGTCTCCGATGTCGAGGTCTACACGCCGTCGAACTACTTCGCCTATATCGAAGTGCCGGTGGCGCTCTTCTGCGCCGCCATCGCCCCCGAAATCTGCGGCCGCGATATGCGCCAGCGCACGCTCTCGCTCTACTTTTCTCGCGCCCTTCGGCGCCGCGATTACCTGTTCGCGAAGCTTGCCGCCTTCGCGACCGCGTTGATGTTCCTCACCCTCGTGCCCCAGGTCGTCCTGGTCATTGGCAACGGTCTGGCCAGCAACGACCTCTGGGGCTACGTGAAGGACAACTGGGCGGAATTGCCCCGGACGCTCGCCAGCGGCGCGTTCATCGCGGTGGTCGTGGCCTGCGTCTCACTGGCCATCGCGACGCAAACTCCTCGCCGTGCTTATGCGACCATCGCTGTGGTCGCCTGGTTTTTGATTACCTGGCCGATCGCGGGCATTCTCGTTTCCGAAATCGAAGGCATTGGCCACTATGCCGTCTTCCTCAGCCCATTCGAATTCATCCACGGCTCGACCCTCTGGATCTTCAACACCGAGCCGGGCATCGATACCACCCTGGATTCCGCCGGTTTCAAGCTCTGGATCTATCCACTCGTGAACCTTGCCTACGGGATCGCCGGCTTCGCCTTTGTCGTCCGGCGGTTCGATCGGATCGCAGCGTGACCGAGCCGCAGACGGCCCCGGCCGTGGAGTTCGACCACGTTTCCCGCTGGTACGGGAACATCGTGGCCGTCAACGACATTTCGTTCTCGCTTAACGCCGGAATCACCGGCCTTCTCGGGCCGAACGGTGCAGGCAAGTCCACCATGCTCCACATGCTGGCAGGGTTCCTCCAGCCCTCGGCGGGCTCGGTGAAGGTCCTCGGCGAGCCCGCGTGGGGCCACCCGGACATGTACCGCCGTGTCGGTCTCGTCCCCGAACGCGAATCCGTCTACCCGTTCCTGACCGGCTACGAATTCGTCCGTGACAGCGCCCGGCTCCACCACCTCCCCAATCCGGAAGACGCAACGCTCAAGGCCATCCACATGGTCGAACTCGAAGACGCGATGCACCGCGCTTCCGGCGGCTATTCGAAGGGCATGAAGCAGCGCATCAAGATCGCTGCCGCCCTCGTCCATGAACCGCAGGTTCTCCTCCTGGACGAGCCGTTCAACGGCGCCGACCCGCGCCAGCGGCTGCACCTGATGGGCCTCCTCCGCGACATGGCCGCCAATGGCAAAACGATCGTGTTTTCTTCGCACATCCTCGAAGAGGTCGAGCGCCTCGCGGAAGACGTCCTCGTGATCGTTTCGGGACGCCTCGCCGCTTCGGGCGATTTTCGCGAAATCCGGAGGCTGATGACGGACCGCCCTCACACGTTCCTCGTCCGCGCCAGTGACAACCGAAGGCTCGCCTCGGACCTCGTCTCTGATCCCTCGGTGTACGGCGTAGAGCTGCAGGGCGACGAGTTGCAGGTGCGCACCTCCGAGTTCTCCGCATTTACCCACGCCGTGGCGGGCGTCGCTCGACGCGCCGACGTCTCCATCTTCGAGATCCGCCCGACTGACGAAAGCCTTGAGAGCGTCTTCTCGTACCTGGTGAAGCGATGATCGACAGCACCATCGTCAACCTCACGTTCCGCCAGCTGCTCGGCCAGAAGCGGACGATCCTGATGCTGCTGTTCGCTCTTCTGCCTGTGCTGATCGCGCTGCTCTTCCGCCTCAATGGTGACCACCGTGACCATGACCCTCAGGAGTGGGCCGCCAACGTGACCCTCAGCCGGCTCGTCGTGGGGTTGACCCTCCCCTTCACGGCGCTGGTCTTCGGGACAGCCGCCCTTGGCACGGAGTTCGAAGACGGAACAGCGGTGTACCTGCTTTCCAAGCCGATCCCGAGGTCCACCATCGTGCTTTCCAAGCTGCTTGTCGCCTGGCTCGCAACGTCCGTCGTGGTGCTGCTGGCGACCATCCCGGCCGGATTCCTCGCCCTCTCGGGCGAGCCTCAGGACGGCATCGTGCTCGGTTTCGCGGTCGCGGTCGTCTGCGGCGCCGCTATCTACTGCGCCGCCTTCGTCTGGCTCAGTATCGCCACCAGCCGGGCCCTCATCGTTGGCCTGCTCTACGTGTTCATCTGGGAAGGTGTGGTGGTCAACCTCTTCCAGGGTGTGCGGCTCTTCTCGGTTCGTCAGTACACCCTGAGCATCGCGGGCACACTCATCGATGTCCCCAAACGGGTGTTTGACCCCCATCTTCAGGGCGTCACGGCGGTCATGCTCGCCATCGTGGTCACCGGCGTGTCAATCGCCATGGCTTTCCGTGCGCTGAAACGCTGGGAAATCGGCGAAACCAGCTAACCCCCGGCGAGCTTCGCCTTATGGCCCAGGGCCAGCATTCGCTCCAGCAGCCGCTCGCGCTGGTCGCCCTGTAACACCAGTGTCCTGCCCTCCCGGCTGCCTCCCGTTCCGCAGTGCTGCTTCAACGTCTTCAGCAACGCGTCCAGCTCCTGCTCGGTCCCGGGTAGCCCTGTGATGGTCGTCGCGGTCTTGCCGCCCCGGCCTTTCTTGTCCCGCTGAATCCTGACGATGCCATCATTTGGCACGTTCGGAGCTGGTTGCGCCGCCGGTGTTGCCGGCACAAGCCGGTTGTGCGGCGTCCGGCCGCCGTCCGTGGAATACACGAGCCGTGAGCCGTTGCCGGGCCGGGTCATGCGCCCGCCTTGGCTCCTACCTTCGCGCCAAGGTCGTGCAGAAGCCGCCGATACTCGGCGATCGTGTGCGCGGGAAGCTTGTTTTCGCGCAACTGGCGCGCCACATCGCCTCGGCCCGGGTTGTAACCGCGGGACTCCAGGATCGAAAGCTCCTGGCCCGCTATTGCGAAGTACTCTTCCAGTCCGCGCGTGGTGCTGTTCATGCGAGACACCGTTTTCGCCCGGTTCGCTTCCACGTTCGCGGCTTCGCCGCCGCCAAGGTGGGCGATGAATTCCTCGAACTCCGTGTCCGACATGCTCGCGGCGGCGGCCCCGAGCTGTTCCCGGAAGCGTTGCACCCGTTCCTCCGGCGCGCTCGCACCGGGCACCAGCCGTACCGAGCTCTGCAGCCCCGCTTCGTAGCGCAGGGCCCGATCGCTGATGAGTCGCAGCCGTTCGATCGCCGTGTTAAGGCGCGATACGTGTGAGACGTACGCGTCGTACGGCGAACCGAGTTTCCAGACGAGTGTTTGAATGCCCACGGTTGACTCCTCCGGCTTACTGCCCGTTTCCGCCTCGCAGAAAATCTTCGACATCGCGAAGGATGTCGTCGGCGGAAGGCAACTCGGCGCCCTCTGTATCCGCGGGCCCCGCATCATCGCCGTCGCCGTAATGCTCTTCAAGCGTCCGCACGTAGGCGCCGATCTGTTCGTCGCCGCGCGATGCCTCTTCCACCCGGGCTGAAAAGCGGGCCACTTCCTCCTCAAGGTCGCCCAGGGGAGTAGCGACTCCGATCACCGGTTCCAGCGCGCGCAACAGTGCGACGGTCGCAGCCGGGTTCTCTTCCACGTTCAGGTAGTGGGGCACACCGGCGGCCAGCGAAATGAGCCCCGTACCCCGCCGCCGGAGCGAGTCGTGGATCACGCCAAGAATTCCCGTCGGCCCCTGGTAGAGCGACCGCCCGAGCCCGAACTTCGCGGCGAGCTTCGGATCGGCCGACGACCCGGTCACCGGGATCGGACGCGTGTGAGGAGTCTGCGCCGGGCGGGCGACGAGTGTGCACACCAACGACGGCTCAAACTTGAAGATCGCCTCCGAGATGCGCTCGGAGAACGTTCGCCAGCGCAGGTTAGGCTCCACCCCTCGTACGACGATCAGGTCGTTCGGCGCGTCAGGAATGCGCACCGCGAACGCTTCGTTGTCCGGCCAGTCCAACTGGCGGATCCCTTCCTCATCGATCCGCACATGAGGCCGGGTCTCAGTGAAGACGTAGTAGTCTTCAGGGTCGACGGTCAGGAACTGTTCGCCATCGAACGCCTCGACCAACCGGTCTGCGACGTCCGTCGTCACCGTCCCAGTATCACTCCAACCGGTAAATGCCATAACAACGACGGGGGAGCGGAGTCCGCTGACTTCGCTAACGTTAAATCCATCCACACCGGACATTGTACGCCGTTGGCAACGCTACGGGCTGTCGCGGCGCAAGGGCCGCTTACACGCCGGCGTAGCTGTGCAGGCCGCTCACCCACAGGTTCACCGCGAAGTACGTGAACATGACCAGGCCCCACATCACGATCAGCCACCACATCGGGTCCGGACGCCAGCCGCGGCGCACCTTTTCAGGGACGACTTTGCGAATGCCCGGCGCGCCGGCCACGGAGCCGTTGCCCGCACGGGCGTGGAAGTACGCCGCGATGCTCAGCCAGGTCACCAACGCGCTCGTTTCCTTCGGGTCCCAGCCCCAGTAGCGTCCCCACGCGCTGTTTGCCCACCACGCTCCCAGGGCGATGCCCAGGCCCAGCAGAGGGAACCCAACCATGACCGCCTTGTTCGCGAGGTCGCCGGCAGCTTCGGCGCTCGGCAGCGAGGCGAACCGGCGGCGGCCTTCGCCGCCCTGCAGCAGGTAGATCGCCGCCCCGCAGAACGCGACGGTCAGGACGGCGTAGGAAATCATCATCACGCTCACATGGATCGTGAGCAGGGGCCCGTTCTGTAGGGCAGGGATCAGCGGCGTGATCTCCGACGGGAACGTCGAGGCGATCACCAGCATTCCCGCCACGATCGGCAGCCCCAGGAGCCCGAATCGGCGGTTGCGCGTGTAGACCTCGAACGCCAGGTACGCCGCGGAAATGCCGAAGCCAAAAGCCGCCGTGAACTCGTACAGGTTTGAAATGGGGGCGTGGCCCGTGGCACTCCAGCGCGTTGCCACCTGGGCCGCGAGGAACATGACTGTGAATCCCGTGAACGTGGTGGCCAGGCGCCCGATGCCGGCGTTCGGCTGCCCGTTCCCGGTACTGATCGTCACTGTCCCAGCGCTGGTCTGGGCGCTCATGCGGCGCACCGCCAGGGAAGCGCTCGCGACGTACGCGATGTACAGCGCAGAGGCCATCAGCGCGGTCACGAAGCCTGCCCAGAAGAGGTAAATGCTCAGGTCAGCCATAGTTTGTTCGCAGCGTCACAATGCTAGATCGAATCGGCCGCTCAGGGCAGGGCCGCCGCTCTCTCGCTTGCCCGCTCTTTACTGGCGCTCCCCGAAGCCGATGTGCACGTGAAAGTGCGGTTCGTCCTGGTAAACGCCCAGGTTGGTAACGATGTGCGCGCCGCCGTACCAGAGCGTGAACTGCGCCGCCACCGCCTTGACCACCTCCAGCACGCTCGCCAGCGTGCCGGCATCGCACTCCACGATCGAGGCAACGTGGTGCTTCGGAGTCACCACCGCGTGGTGAAGGTAGTGCGGACGCGTGTGCCAGTAGGCGATGACACACTCATCTTCGAACAGC
>CAZKZR010000075.1:0-9844 GCA_964557245.1 uncultured Anaerolineaceae bacterium
TCGACGACTTCGCCGGACGGTTGAGCTTCTTCTTCGCCTGCCACAACAACTTCCTCGAAGAAGTTGCCAAGTTCCGCGCTGCGCGCCGCCTCTGGGCGCGAATCATGCGCGACCGCTTCAACGCGAAGAGCGCCCGTTCCCAGATGCTGCGGTTCCACACGCAGACCGGCGGCGCGACGCTCACGGCCCAGCAGCCAGAGAACAACATTGTCCGAACCGCCGTACAGGCCCTCGCGGCCGTCCTCGGGGGAACCCAGTCGCTGCACACGAACTCGATGGACGAGGCCCTCGCTCTACCCACTGAGAAGGCAGTCCAGATCGCGCTGCGCACGCAGCAGGTCCTGGCTTACGAGAACGGCGTTGGCGACATTGCTGACCCGCTCGGGGGTTCTTACTACGTCGAGAACATGACCAACCGCCTGGAAGCCGAAGCGGCGGAGTACATCAAGACGATCGATAACATGGGCGGCTCGCTCGTCGCTATCGAGAAGGGCTTCCAGCAGAAAGAGATCCAGGAAGCCGCATACCGCTTCCAGATGCAGATCGAAAGCAAGGAACGCGTCATCGTCGGCGTGAACGATTTCGTCAGCGTGGAAGAAGGCTCGCCTGATCTGCTCCGCGTGGACCCGTCGCTGGGTCAGAAGCAGGCGGCAAAGCTCGCGAAACTACGGGCCTCCCGAGATGCCGCGGCCGTCGAAGCGCTCCTCACCCGTCTGGAAAATGGCGCACGCGGAACCGATAACCTGCTGCCGATCATGGTCGATTGCGTCGAGGCCCGTGTCACGCTGGGCGAAATCAGCCACCGCCTGCGGAAGGTCTGGGGCGAACAGCGCGAACCGGTGTTCATCTAATGTCCGACGATGATGTTCGCGTACTGACTGACGAGCGCCGGCGCCTGATGAACGAGTTGGAGTTGGAGCGGAATCAGCTGGTCAGGAACATCGAGACCTGCCGGATCCGCGACATCGACCGGCCGTTCATCGCGCAGTGGTCGCTCAAGGACATCGTGGGACACGTGGCCAGCTGGGAGGCCGAGTTCGTCACCGCGCTGCGCGAACTTCGTGCAGGCACCCATCCTGCCCTGTTCGATTTCAACGACGAACACCGCAACCAGTGGAATGAGGATCACGTCGAGCGGAAGCGCGACCTGAACTTCTGGAGCGTCACCGAACAACTCCGCGGCGGGCGGGCACGGCTACTGGAAGAACTGGCCCACTTCAGCGATGACGAGATGCTCGCCGACGACAGCCCTTCCGGAAAGATCGTCCGCATCGCGATCGAGCACGACCGGGAACACTGGCATCGCATCGCGGCGGTCCTTGCCGGACTTGAAAATGACCGTAAATCCCGGCCGCAGGCCGCTGGTTCATCAAGCTGAGGAGTTCCAATACATGTTGAACAAGATTCACCACGTTGGCGTGGTGGTGAAGAGTGCCGATGAGGCCATGAAGTTCTACCGCGATGCTCTTGGCCTGAAGGTCACCGCCGACCGGGTCATCGAGGACCAGGGAGTCCGCGGAGTCTTGCTCGAAATTGGCAACTCGGAAATCGAACTGCTCGAACCGACCCGCAATGACACGGGCGTAGCCAAGTTCCTCGAATCTCGCGGCGAAGGCATGCACCACATTTGCTTCGAGAGCGACGACGTCGATGCCGAACTCGAAGGCGCCCGCCAGAAGGGCGTTCAACTCATTGATGAGAAGCCTAGGCTTGGCCTCGCCGGGATGATCTGCTTCCTGCACCCCAAGTCCAACCACGGCGTGTTGGTGGAGTTCGCCACGCCGCTCGCGGAAGGCCACGGCCACTAAATGGCGGTGCGCCCTACCCACATCGACCACATCGTCATCTCCTCGAACGATAGTTCGACGGTGGCGCAGACGTTCGCGGACAACCTGGGCATCGAAATCAAACGGAAGATGATCCGCCCCGGCACTTCCGCGCAGCTGGCTTTCGCCAAGCTGCAGGAAGTCATCCTCGAGTTCGCAGGCCCGCCGGAAGTGAAGCCCGGGGAAGAGGTGAAAGCAAAGCTCTGGGGGATGGTCGTCGCGGTCGATGACATTGACGCATCCGTCGCGGACCTCCGCGAAAAAGGCTACACCGTCGGCGATCCAACCAGGGCCGTCCAGCCCGGCGCCAAAATCGCAACCGTCAAAGCGGGGACGAGCGGTGTCCCATTCGCGATGATTCAATACAACGCACTCCCGATTGAGGAAGCTCCATGAAGGCAAAGCGAATCGACCACGTAGGCATCGTCGTGAAGGACCTGGATACGGCCCTGGAGACCTACTCCCGCAACTTCGGTTTTGCAGTCGACAGCTCGCGGGGCGGTGCTGTCCCCGCGCTTGGCATCAAGAACGCCTTCATGCCGGTCGGCGGCAGCGATCTCGAATTCATCGAGGCGACGTCTGAGTCTGGCCCGGTCGCGCAGTTTGCGAAGGATCGTGGCGAAGGCACCTTCATGCTTTCGATCGAAGTCGAGGATATCAATGCAGCGGTCGAGCATCTCAGGGGCCTCGGCGCGCGCGTCGGTGATCCGAACAACGGGGTTGCCTTCGTCTCGATGAAGTCCACCCACGGCGTCAACCTGCAACTGGTGCAGCGCTAAGCGCGGCAAGCCGGTAGTCTTCACAAACTAGCCACCATAACGAGGAAGAGAATGAGTACGACCACCACCGCGCAGATCCGCGTGCTAATCGCCAAGCCGGGCCTCGACGGCCATGACCGCGGGGCAAAGGTTGTCGCGCGCGTGTTTATAGATTGCGGGTGCTAAGTGATCTACACCGGCATCCGCCAGACGCCCGAGATGATCGCGGAAGCAGCGCTGCAGGAAGACGTGGATGTCGTCGGCTTGAGCATCCTCTCTGGCGCGCACCTTGAGTTGTTTCCGCGAATCGTTGAGGAGTTGAAGAAGCGCGGAATCGATGACGTGCTGCTGTTTTGTGGCGGGATCATCCCGGAAGAAGACACCGACGCGCTGACGAAACTCGGGTTCAGCGCTGTCTTCCGGCCGGGGACAAACACCCAGGACATCGTGAAGTTCGTTTACGACCACGTAAAGAAGTAATTCGTGGACGACCTGGTCACGAGATTCCTCGCCGGTGACCGGCGTGCCCTGGCGCGCATCATCAGCCGTGTGGAGAACGAGACTCCCGAGGGCCGCGAGTATCTGCGCGACCTGTTCCCGCATTCCGGCAAGACGCACATCCTCGGCGTGACGGGCGGGGCTGGATCCGGCAAGAGCACGCTGACCGGCGCCCTGGCAGCGGAGTACCGGAAGCGGGGAAAGACGGTCGGCATCGTCGCCGTGGACCCGTCGAGCCCATTCACCAAGGGCGCGATTCTCGGCGACCGCATCCGGATGCAGGACCTTGCGCTCGATCCAGGAGTCTACGTCCGAAGCATGGCCGGCCGCGGGGCGCTCGGCGGACTCGCCCCCACCATCGCCGACGTCGTGGCTGTGATGGACGCCTTCGGCTTCGATGTCGTTATAATCGAGACCATCGGCGCGGGCCAGGACGAGGTCGAAATCGCTGGGACGGCGATGACCACGATCCTCGTGAATAATCCAGGCACCGGCGACGACATCCAGGCGCTCAAGGCCGGGATTATCGAAATCGCCGACATCCTGGTGGTGAACAAGGCTGACCATCCCGGAGCGGATGTCCTCGTCAGCCAGCTGCAGGCCCTTCTCGCCCTTTCGCCGGCCGGATCCCGCCGGCCGCCCATTCTGAAGACCACGGCCATCAAAGGCGAAGGACTCGATGCCCTGGCGGATGCCATCGCCGCGCACCACGACTACCTGGAATCATCGGGAGTTTTGGCCAAGCACCGCGAGGATGACGCACGCCACCAGGTGCTTTCCATCGCACGCCAGATCTTGCTGGAGCGGATCCGTCAGTCGACGAGTGAAGAAGCGCTGGCCGGACTGGTTCACCGCGTTGCGAACCGGGAGCTCGACCCGCACAGCGCGGCCGAAGAGCTCGCCGACGCCGTTTCCGAGTGAAAAGCCAACCAGCTGCAGGTCCCGCATGAGCGGAACTGCCGGGCTGCTACTATGACCTCCGTGGCAGCTCAACGTTTCCGGGTCTGGTTTCGCAAAGGCGAACGGGTGCGCTATATCTCACACCTTGATGTGTTGCGTGCGTGGGAACGGTCGCTGCGGCGAGCCGAACTGCCACTGGCATATTCCCAGGGCTTCACGCCACATCCGAAGCTCGCCTTCGCTTCGCCGCTTCCGTTAGGTTTCGTCTCAGAAGCGGAAGTGATGGATGTAACGCTCGACGAGCGGGTGGGACTCGATGAGTTCGTTCAGCGCTTGAAAGAACAAACTACTACCGACCTGGCGGTGCTGAGGGCGGAGGAAGTGGCGATCACGTCGCCGGCACCCCAGGCCGCGATGCTCTGGTGCGACTACCGTCTCGCGCTTCCCGTCTCGCCGGCGGAGGCGCGTGAGATCGTGGCACGATTCCTCGCGCTGGAATCCCTGCCCTTCCGCGAGGACCGGGGTGAGCGCGTCCGTGAGTACGACCTGCGCAAGGCCTGTGCCTGGATCCGCTGCACGGAGATCGACGGCGGGACGGAATTCGAAATGCGGCTGCGTGCGGACCAGGAACTGACGGCGCGGCCGGAGGCTGTTGTCGCTGCGCTGTTCCCGGGCCACACTGCATCGCTGATTAGCCGCACGAACATCGTGCTGGATGACCACTCGGTTGCGAGGGAACTGTGGCGAAGGACCGGCCAGTACCAGTAAGGGAGTATCGCGTCCGGCCCGCGGCTGCCGGTGATGCTTCGCACCTCTTCGGCGCGTGGCAGCGTCTCCAACTGCACAATGCCACCGTGGATCGCCGGGTTATGCCGGCCCCGGTCACGGAAGCAGATTTCCAATCAGACTTCACGGCGCTCCTGCAGAGGCCCCACTCGGCCACCTTCGTCGCGGAACACGAGGGCGCCCTTGCCGGGTTCATCAGCGGCCGGGTCGAACGAAACCAACCCGACCGGCTTCCAGCCGAACATGTGACCGTCGGATATCTCTGGGTGGAAGACCGTGTCCGGCGGCTCGGTATCGCCCGTGCCCTGTTCAGCGAAATTTCGGCCTGGGCTCGGACGAGGGAGGGCGTCTCGCACTTCGAGATGGCCGTCCTGGCGGCGGATCAATCCGCGGCGGCGTTCTGGCGATCCATTGGGTTTGTTCCGTTTATCGAACGACTGTGGGCGCCGCTCAGCGCACCGGAACGCGACGAGTGAGCATTTTCCTCGTCCGGCACGGCGAGACCGCATTCAACCGTGACGGACAGGGGCTTGGCCGCGCGGATTTGCCTCTGACCGAAGTTGGGACCGCTCAGGCCAGTGCAGTAGCGGAGCGCCTCTCCGGTTGCGGAGTGACCCGCGTCATCAGCAGCCCGCTCGCTCGCGCCTTCACGGTGGCCCAATTGGTCGCCGGACGGCACGGGATTAGCGCCGAGCCACTGGATGCCCTGCTCGAACTCGACGTCGGAGAAACCGAAGGTCTCGAGTTCTCGGAGATGCGCCTGCGCTTCCCGGAGTTCCTGGCCGAATGGGCCAGTGACCGGGGATGGAAGGTGCGGATGCCCGGCGGCGAGAGCATCGAAGACCTCGCGTTGCGTCTCAAGCCTCTTACGGCTGAACTCCTCCAGAGCGAACACGGGGACACCGTCGTGGTCAGCCACAATTTCGTCCTGCGCACACTGCTGTGCTCGCTGCTTGACCTGGAACTGGGAGGCTTTCGCGCGTTCCAGACCGACCTCGCCTCCGTTACGTGCCTGACCGTACGAAACGGGCGGGTCGGAGTCGCCTTTTCGAACGATACGTGCCACCTCTCCCGCTTGAACCTTGCATAAGGCGGGGTTAGCGTTCGCTCTAGCGTATGGGAGCGCTATCGGGTACTCGTACCCGTCTATTCATCGTGTTTTGCCTTGTTGTGGCCGCGTACGGTGCGTACTCGGCGGCTGCGGGGTGGTATCGCAACGCTCAGTTGGATAGCGACCGGGCAGTCGCGGAGCAGCGGGTCAAGGATCTCCAGGACCGTAAGATCTACCTCGAGGCAGTGAAGAGCTACGTCGCGTCTGATGCATACGTAGAGCAGCAGGCTCGCCGGCAGCTCGGGTACGGCCGCGAAGGGGAGACCGTCTTTGTCGTCAGCAGCCCGGAAATCAAACAGGACCCCGGACAGAGCGGCTCGTGGTGGGAACGGCTCTTCCCCCGCTAAACCGGAATTCGAGCGCGTACTCCGGCACGTTGGGCGCTTCGCCGAGCGGGAGCGGATGTTCCGGCGAACACGGAAGGTCCTCGTCGCGTTCTCCGGCGGCCCGGATTCCCTTGCCACCCTCCTGGTGATCCGTGCCCTCGGCGGAGAGCTGGGATTCGACGTTGAAGCCTGCCACTTCGACCATCAGCTGCGGCCAGAATCGCGGTCCGACATGGAGCGAGCGCGGAACATCTGCGCCGAACTAGGCGTCGAATGCGTCACGGGCGAGGGCGACGTCCGTGGTGTAGCGCAACAGATGAAGCGAGGCATCGAGGAGATGGCGCGGGAGATGCGCTACCAGTTTCTCGCCTTCGTGGCGGAGAAAGAGGGAGCCGATTGCATCGTCACGGGGCACACGAGCGACGACCAGGCTGAGACCATCCTGATGCGGGTCATCCGGGGCAGCGGCGTGCGCGGCATCCGCGGGATGCTGCCGGTCTCGGCCGTACCCGGCGCGACCTCCCAGCGTTTAATTCGCCCCATGCTCGAAACGCCCCGTGCCTCGACTGTTGCCATCTGCGCCGAGTTCGGCATCACACCGATAGAAGATTCTTCGAACAGCGATCCGGCTTTCAGCCGTAACCGCGTGAGACACGAGACACTGGCGGGCCTCCGAGGTTTGAACCCGTCCGTTAGTGAGGCGCTTATCGGGCTGGGCAAGAGCGCCACTGAGGCCTTCGATCCCATCGAGAAGCAGTCCTACCAGGCCCAACCTTCAGAGCGCGGACCGATTGGAGCGATATTCGACGGGCGCAGCCTTCAGGCGCTTAGCAGCGAGGCGCGATCCCTGGTCATCGAACGGGAAGCGAGCTTCTACCACCTGCGACCGGAAATGAACCGCACGCGCCTCGAAAACCTCGGGCAAGTCCTCGCGCGCGGCAGCGGGCAAGTCCAGTTCGGCGACACCTGCCTTGAGGTCTCATGCGGCAAGGCGCGGCTCGGCCCACGGCTCGAATCCGTGCAGCCGCTTATGCCCACAATCGTGAACATTCCCGGCGACACGCGCGCCGGAGACTGGGTCGTGCGTGTCCGAACCGAGCCGCTGCCAGAGGACCCGGCAAACCCAGGGGCGGCCCTGGATTCTGAGACCTTCGTGGGGCTGGTCAAGCTCCGCTCCGTGATGGCCGGGGATACCATCCGATGGCACGGGAAGACGCGCCACGTGTCGGACCTGCTGGTTAATCAAAAGGTGCCGCAGTGGGAACGGCCGAGCATCGTCGCGCTCGCCGACGGCGCCGGAATCCTGGCGCTATTCGGAGCGAGTGGCGTCTACGCGCGGGACGGCGCCGCTGCCGACATGTGGGTCCGCATTCAGCCTATTGGGCAGCGCTGACCTCAGCGGGGCGACGGGCGAACAGCGGGATGACTTCCTCAGTCAGCCGGCGAGTTTGGAGCATAAGGCCTTCGTCGTCTTCGGCGATGGGGCGCAGGACGAACTTGGAGATTCCAGCTTCGATGTACTTGCGTACCCGCGCCGCGATCGCATCGGCATCACCCGCCGCGATGTAGGCTGTCGGTTCCGGCCCGTCTGGGATTCGGGCCAGGCCGGCTGCCTGCCGTTGGACAACCGCGTCATCCCAGCTACCGAAGCGGAACGCGAAGCCGGCGCCATAGTGGTCGTCATCGAGCGGCCTGCCTGCTGCCGCTGACTGCTCGCGGATCGCAGCCACCACGGGCCGGACCTGTTCAGGCGATTGCAGTCCTGCGAGCCACCCGGTCCCGAGCTTGGCTGTCCGTCGAATCGCTGCCTCCGAGCTGCCTCCGATCCAGAGCGGCAACGGGTCCTGGATCGGCTTCGGGGAGATCACGGCCTGGTCGTACTGGTAGTACTTTCCTGCGAAAGTCACGGGCTCGCCGGTCCAGAGTTGGGCCATGATCTCCAACGCCTCGTCGGACTGTGGCCCGCGGCCCTTCGGGGTGCGGCCAGTGGCCCGGAATTCCGGGTTCGTTTCGCCTCCCACCCCAAAGACTGGAAGTAACCGACCCCCACTCAGGTAGTCCAGCGACGCGCACTCTTTCGCGAGGATCAGTGGGTCGCGGATGGGGAGGACGATCGCGTTCATGCCAAACTTCAGCCGTTCCGTCCGGCCCGCGATCACTCCGAACGTCGTCATGAGTTCGAGTTGCGGCTGGCGGGAGACGACGCGCTCACTCAACCAAACGGAGTCAACACCCTGGGCTTCGCAGAGGTCGATCCAGTTCAGGAATGCCCTCGGCCCGGTAAATGGGAAGCCCGCAAGGCCCAGCCCGATGCCAATGCTCATGGAGTGCTCCGATTGGGGTTAGTTGTGTGATGAAACGTTAGCGGAAATGCGCAAGCCATGTCATTCGCGCCGGAACTGCTGGAAGAACGTCGCGAACCGCCGGTGCAGTCCCGGTTCTGCGACCAACAACCCGCGGACGTACGGTTCCGGCTGGTTGAACAGCATGTCATCTCCAAAGATGCCTGTGGCGCGCAGACCGGCGGCACGACAGAGGGCGATGCCCGCCGCGACATCCCACTCAGCCCGGCCGTAGCCGCTGAGCACTGCATTTCCCTCCCCGTTAGCCAGGAGGGCCAGTCGATAGGCGACGCTCCCAACACCTCGGGTCTCGGTTCCTTCGGGGAGCGGAGGCAATTCATCGTGCAACTGCTCTCCGCGCCCGACGAGGACTTCCGTGGAGAGACCGGTGGCCTCGGTCGGGGCGCGTTCCGCAACCTCCAGGCAGCTGGCGGCAAACATCTGCTCCGTGGCCGGGTTGTAGACCACACCGAGCGCTGGCTTCCTTTCGATGACCAGGCCGACCGAAATGGCGTATTCCGGGATGCCCTGCAAGTACTCACGCGTACCGTCGATTGGGTCGACAACCCACACGCGGTCGCGGCCGAGGCGCTCCGCAGTGTCGGTGTGTTCCTCGCCGAGCCAGCCATCGCTGGGGAACGCAGAAGTCAGCGCCGCGTGCAGGATTTCGGATGCGTGGAGGTCAGCTTCGCTGACCAACTCCCAACCATCCTTCCGGCCGTAGCGGACGCCTTCGGCCTGGACCGCGCGGCCCCAGCCGAGTTCGGTTCCGACGGTGATCTTGCCGAGGCGTTCGGCGTCGCTGGGGAGCAGGCCGGGGGTCTGGTTCTGGTAGACGATGACGAGGGGCGTGCCGAACCAGCGGGCGGTCTCCTCGATCGTGCGGGACTGCTCGGCGTCGTCGAGCGGATGGAAGCTGGTGCAGGGGGCGAAGCGGGCGACGTCGCCGCCGGAGTGGAGGTCGATCACGACGTGCACCCGGGGCTAGATCGCGTCGCGGACGAAGGCGGCGATGCGGTGCGTGATGCCGCCGAGGGCGGAGGTCGTGCCGGCGCCGGGGAGGAAGGCGCGGTTGAGGTTCACGCCGTCGTCGGCGCTCTCGCGGGTGCCGGCGCGGAAGGCGGAGGGGTTGAGGACGGGGACGATCACGATGCGTCCGCGGACGTCCTCGAGGCGGATCTCGCGGAGCAGGTTCTTGAGGACGACAGGGCCTTCGTACTCGTTGCCGTGGTTGGAGCCAAAGGCGACCAGGCCGCGTCCGGGCTGCGCCTCGGGGCCGACGAAGACGGTGAGGGGG
>CAZKZR010000076.1:0-9839 GCA_964557245.1 uncultured Anaerolineaceae bacterium
GGGTCGGTGCCTCGGCGTGCGCCGAAACCGCTGTCCATTTGGCCGGAGTAGAGCCAGCCGCGTTCGACCACCTTCGCCAGCGTCCCAAGCCCGCCCTCGAACCCTGCGAAATGACCCTGGAAGTCATCCTGGAGCACCCGGCGCGCTGCATGGTGGAAATCGTCGGCCCATACCGCATCGAAGCCGTTGCCACCTTCAGAAACCGGAAGAACGTAGCGCCTGTCGTTTTCATGCGTCTCAGCGATGAGGTACGGCACCTCGTCGTCGAAGGTCCTCGCGATGCTGCGCAACTCCGCCAGCAGGTGCGGGTGCGATTCGTCGATGATCGCGTGCGTGGCATCGAGTCTCAGGCCATCGATGTGGTATTCCCGAAGCCACATCAGCGCGTTTTCGAACACGAAGCGGCGAACTTCGGCCGAGCCCGGACCGTCGAAGTTCAAGGCAGGCCCCCAGGCCGTGAGCTTGTCCTGGTGACGATAAAAGGCCGAATACCGGGCGCTGTAATCGCCGTCAGGCCCGAAGTGGTTATAGACAACGTCCAGGATCACCGCGAGCCCTGCGGCGTGGGCGGCATCGACAAAGGACCGCAGACCCTCGGGCCCTCCGTAGCCCTCGAAAACGGCGAACAAATCCACGCCGTCGTAGCCCCAGTTGCGCTTGCCCGGGAAGGCTGCGACCGGCATCAGCTCTACGGCGTTCACGCCGAGATCGGTCAGGCCCGGCAACAGCTTCTCCGCGGCCCCGAACGTGCCTTCAGCAGTGGCCGCCCCAGCGTGGAGTTCGTAGATCACGAGGTCAGGTGCGTCCGGGCGCTCCCATTCGCCGTCAGTCCAGGCGTAGGAAGGAGACACGAACGCGCTGAGACCATGCACGCCCTCTGGCTGCCGCCGGGAGCACGGGTCCGGGAATGGACCTTCTCCATCGATCAGGTAGCCATACCGCGCGTCAGGCCCGGGACGGAGTCCAGCGAGCGTCCAGTAGCCGTGCTCTTCGAGGCGCAGCGCCTCAGTGCGCGTCTCAATTCCGTCGCGGACGACGACGGCGACCTCGTCTGCTGCCGGAGCCCAGACCCGCAAGTGGTAGGCGCCGTCGGATTGCTCAACAGCGCCGAGGGTGAGGGCTCCGCCGAGGGGGGTTTCGCTGGTCACGACCAGCACACCGCAACACCGTGCGTTGCCAGGCCCTCGAGCGGACGCTGGGTTCGGCTCCCGGCGCTGAGCGCATCGTGCCAACAACCATCCACGTCCAACGTCGACGCCTCCACGAGTTCGGCCCGGAAGACGCCGTTGCTGTCGAGTAAACCGGCGGTGCGCATCGGGAGAACCGCGAGGATTCGCCTCCCTCCGAGGGAGCGTTCGAACGCGAAGCAGTGCTCACGCAACGCCCCGGAAACCCAGAGCGCGCGGTACGTCCCGCCTTCGAACACATCCCGGTGCGCCTGACGGAGTGCGAGGAGATCCGCGATCAGCCGTTGCTTTTCGATGGCGCCACCCGTCGGCAAACGGGACAGGTCTTCCTGCAGCCGCGCGAAATCAACGGGACTCCGGTTGTCGGGGTCAGTCATGGTGTACAGCCAGGTCTCGGCGCCCTGGTAGATGTCTGGAAGCCCCGGAGCGAGCAGTTTTAGGCCCGCCAGCGCCCGCGAATTCTGGCGGGCGTGCGGATCCAGGCGGGAGACGAAGGCCTCAAGCCGGGCCACGAATTCGTTGTCCGGCGCCGAGTCCATGATCGCGCGAATGAACCGCTCCAGCGCGTCTTCGCGCGCCACATCCGGGCGAACCCATGACGTCCAGACCTTCGCCTCGCGAGAGGCTTTGATCATGTGGGCCAGGATGCGGTCCCGGTAGCCGGATTGCTCGGCCATTCCTGGCCAGGTCGCTACCAACGTCTGGTAGAGGTAGTACTCGGTCGTAGCGGACGGGAGCAGCTCGTCGTCGTCCTGCTGAACGTGCTGCTGGTTCAGGACGTGCCACTGCGCCGTTTCCGTGACCCACTCTTGCACAAACTCCGAAACCGTAGCGAGCCGCATCCGTGCGTCCTCGCTCCGCTTGGTGTCGTGGGTGGACGTGGCATTGAACGTGTGCGGCGATCGCTCTGCTCGGTGCTGGAACCAATCGTGCAATTCCCCGGGCGCGATTTCGAACCGGCCGAAGTCGCTGCCCACCTCGTTCTGGCTGAGAAGCCGGACATAACGAAAGAACGCGGTGTCCTCAGTCCCTTTCGCCATCACCGCGGAGGAGAGCTGCTGGAACCGCTGAACAAACGCAGCCCCGCGTCCGCCCGTGAGGCTCTCGTCGTCGCCGAGCATCACGGACCGGGCGAACTCCAGAGCTTCCATGGGGAGGTCCGGGTTTCTTCCCCGGGCGACCCGGCAAGCAGTGCGAATCGCGGCCTCCTGCGTTGGTGAGCCATCGCCCGGCAAGTACGTCCGGTACTGTGGCATAGCTGCAAGGATCGCCGTTACCGCCTCCCGCAGCGAGCGCCTGGTGAGGTCGCGATGCCGTGGGCTAGCCTGCGCGAACTGCAGAAGATCGTGCGCGAGGCCCGCGATGTCGCCGTCGAAGCCACGGTCGGCTGTGGCGTAGCGGGCTTCGTACGCCATCGCTTCCGGCGCGGCCGTTATGCCGGTCCTTTGGTACAGGGCGGCATCCAGCGGCTTACCACTGCCGGGGGCCAGGAAGAGTCGCCCGGCCTGGCCGAGGAAGTCATAGCCGGTGGTCCCTTCCACCGGCCACGGCGGGAGCTCCTCCGTTAGCGCCAGGATCTTTTCCACCCAGATTGGAAGAGCTCCGACGCGGTCACGCAGGTCGGCGAGGTAACCGGCGGGGTTGCTCAAGCCATCGACATGGTCCACGCGGATTCCCTGCACTAATCCCTGTTCGCAGAGCTGAAAGAGAAGAGCATGCGTTGCCTCGAACGCCGGCTCGTATTCCATTCGCAGCCCCGCAAGGGTGTTCACATCGAAGAAGCGCCGGTAATTGATTTGTTCGGGCGCGACGCGCCACGAAGCAAGCCGGAAGTGTTGTCCGGAAATGAGCCGGTCGAGAGCGGCTCGCGCATCCGGATCGTCAACGCTGAACGCAGCCACACGTGTTTCGATCCACTCCTGGACTGCGGGTGAGCGTCCGATGGCCTCGGCAAGGCCGATAAGAAGGCTCTTGGCGGAGACGGGATCGGCCTCCGAAAGCCGGCTCACGAGGGAGACGGCCGCCGCCATCGCTTCCTCATCGCTCGCGAACATTTCCGCGGGCGGAACGCCGAAGATTTCCGCATACGAATCGGGCCTGCAGGGGTAGCTCGCTTCGCCGTAGCGAATCACGAATTCCTGCCCATCGAAGGCCAGCCGGAAACCTCCGTTTTCGAGAACTACCCCGAACGGCTCCCCGAGGACTGGAACGACGAGCACACCCGGAGCGCTCTCCCCCCGGCCGGACCAATCGATATCGAAGAACGGAGCAAACTCGGATCGCTGACCGAAACGCAGAACGTCGCGCCACCAGCCGTGACGCGCGCCATCGACCGATACGTGGTTCGGAACGATGTCGACGATGATCCCCATTCCAGCTTCCCGGACGGCCGCCGCGAGTGACAGAAAGCCAGCCAGTCCACCGAGTTCTTCGCGGATTTTCCCGTGGTCAACAACGTCGTAGCCATGGGTGCTGCCCTCGAAGGCCTCCCACATCGGCGAGAGGTAGAGATGGGACACGCCGAACTGGCGCAAGTACGGGACCGTGGCGGCGGCCTGGGAGAATCCGTACTCCGGAGTCAGCTGGAGCCTGTAGGTAGCAATGGGGATGCGGGGCGGGTGGTCCGGGGCTTCAGAGGGGATCATCCCACCCACGCCTCGGATCCGAGGTTCCGCCTGGGACAGGGGCTTTCAAGCGCCTCGACGAGCAAGGCGATTGCCTGGCGGGCGATTTCGCCCTTCGTCCCCTCCCGGTCGGCATTCGCTGAAATTTGTTTCGTGCGCACCCGTCCATCGGGAAGCGCCACCGCCGCGAATGCAGTGCCCGCCGGCACACCACCTTCGGGGCCAGGCCCGGCGACGCCAGTTACGCCGATCCCGCAATCCGCGTGGAATTGAGCGGCTGCCCGCTCGGCCATGCTCGCGGCTACCTCGACCGACACCACTCCCCGCTGCTGTACAAGCAGAGGTGGCACGCCGAAGAGGTATTTGACCTTCACGTCGTAGGTCACCGCGCCGCCACGAAAGTAGCCCGCTCCCTCGGCGTCGGTCAGCATGCTCGCGATCAGTCCGCCGGTGCAGGACTCCATCGCGGCGAGGGTTAACCCATCCCGCCTCATGAGGTCTCGTACACGCTCCGCGAGTGCCAGATTTCTATCCACGCCCGTCGAACTCCGTCCGGGAAGAACCCCACGTTGTACCTGAACCCTACCGGTGGAAGCGTCGCCCCAGCCTTCTCCCGGATCGGGGAAAGCTTTCAGAACGGTTGCAGTTTTTCTGAGTCCAACTCGGACTTAGCGAGTGCCGCGAGGTCTGCCGCGAATCCGCCGCGGAGACGCCCCTGCGTGCGCGCGCTCGTGCTCACCCAGAGGTCGGCATCGGAAACGGTTGGATGGCCGTTCGCGAGGAGGCGCTCCCAGAGGAGCCGGTCCTCGTGGCATTGCACCGGCGGAAAGCCGCCAACAGCGCTGTACGCCGAGGCCCGTACGCCCAGGTTGGCGCCATGTACGTGACAGTGGAAGCGCCCGTGGATCCTGCGAGCGTATCTTGCGTCGAACGCCGACTGCAGTGCCGGACTGAGGCCTCGCGGGCGAACGAGCCCGGCAACCGCGTCGATGCCTGAATTCGCGTGAACGAGCTGCCGCTCCAGCCAATTCCTGGGGACGAACGAATCGGCATCTGTGAAGGCCAGCCAGGTGCGGTCCAGCTGATGCGGTCCAAGCTCATCGAGGGCTCGCTCAACTCCCTTGGCGCGAGCGGCGCCCACGTTGCGCCGGCACGTCCGCACCACCGCCCCCGTGCAGCTCCCCAGCGCCGAGGCCGCGAGTTCAGTTGTGCCATCGCTGCTTCCGTCATCGACGACCACGACGAAGCACGCCGGACCTGCCGGCAATGAAGCGATTACGGACGCTATGCACTCCGCCACCGTGAGGTGTTCGTTCCGCGCGGGAACGACCACGCCAATCGCCTCGATCAGCACCGCTCGAACACCACAAGCTCAAACGCGGACTCTTTGTAGCTGCCGATCTCCTTGAGCCCTGGCATTTGTCGTAGCTGACTGTGCACTTCGGCGCCGGTCAGTGGGTAGTTGGTCTCCAGCAGGTAATGGACGGCGACCAGGTGCCCGCCGAGCGCCAACGATTCGCGCGCCCTGGCGAGCGACACCTGCAATCCCGCAGCCGTCAGGTAGTACAGCACCTCGCTGAACACCATCAGGTCGAAGCTGCCTGCCGGCCATTCATCTGGGATGGTGCCCACCGAGACCGAAGCGTGACAGCACCGGGCTAACCGGAAACGGGCCCGTTCGGCGATGCGCGGGACTAGCTCAAGGCACATCAACTCGTCCGCGCGTTGGGCCAGCCGCTCGGAAAGTACGCCAATCGAGCACCCGGGTTCGAACACTCTCCGATACCGGGCATTGGGCACACTCGCGAGGGTGAGGTCGAACTTTCGCTGCTCGTAGCGAGAAGACTCGAATCCCCACGGGTCGTCACCGTCGGCGTAGATCTTTTCAAAGTAGCCAGGGTCCATGGTCAGCTCGTTCGCCACAGGTACTCCCATTCGCCTACAAAGTGTTGGCGGAAGTCTTTCGGCAGGACGGGGCCATCTTCCGGCAGCGGCCCGAGGGGGTTGAATTGACTCGTGAAGGCGTCCACCGCGCGCTCCTTCCTGGCCTGGATTTCGTGCGCCAGCCTGAATTCGTCCGGCTCGCCCTGCGTGATCCGTTCAGGATGGAGCCAGGCCCAGACCGCGTAACTCCAAAGCGGTATGCCCAGGCTCTCGGCCACGTCGAGAGCGATCCGTCCAGAAGCGTCGTGGTCCGGATGGCCGTCGGTTGGCAAAGGACTCAGCACGAAGCTTGCTCCTGCGAATCGGATGGCAAGCATCTGCCGCAACACATCGGCGTGGGAGCTGACGGCGGCGTCCGGCAGCCCCAGGCGAAAGCGCTCAGGGTGGATTCCCAGGCAGCCATAGGCATCGAGCGTTTCTGTCGCTCGAATTGCCCGCAGCTGGTCAGCCGTGATCCGTTTCGAACTCGCATGAGAGGCTTCACCGTCAGTCACTGCCACGACCTCAACGGGGTACCCCGCCCACTCAAGGGACGCCATCAGTCCTCCCACACCGAACACTTCGTCATCCGGGTGAGGGGAAATGACAACCGCTCGTCCACGCGGACCAAGGTCTTCGAGGCCGAGGTGGCGTGTCATAGGGAACGGTTCGCCCGGTCCAGGATGAGTTCGCCCAGCCGCCGCGACTCGCTGCCCCGGTCAAACTGGCGAAGGTAGATCGGCAGGTCGGCGAGCCTCCGCGCCTGTGCCGCGTGGTGGGTCGCGAGATTCGTACCTCCCGCCTCGGAGACGGCCTCGTGAACGTTCTTGGATCCGAGGTAGACAGCCCGTCTGCAGCGCAAGGCAGTCAGCTCCGCCCCTTCGTCCGTCAATCCGCTGTCACACGCAGTGGCAGCCGCATCCAGGTGCATCGCCATCGTCCGAAGCGACGTGTCAATTTCGGCCACGGCTGAAGCGTCAGGGCCCGCTGGCGAGCAGCGAAGATAGGTCCCAGCGAGTCCGAAGGCGCCGCCTAACCAACAGGCTGCGACGTTGAGCGAACCAAGCCAAAATCCTCGCCTGTCACGGTAGAACCCGGCGCCTCCGATGTGGCGAAGGGTTGGGCACCGCCGGAACTCGATTGTGAAACTGGCGGTCAATGACATCCCAACGGACGGCCAGGTCCCGTCCAGCGGCACGACCTCCGGACGCCCCGCGTCCACTTCTGTGAGAAACACCTCGCTGGAGGCCTCACCTGTGACCAGCGCCCGGTCAATGATTCCCGCTCCGGAACAGTATGGTCGGCGCCCGGATAGTGCCTGGCATTCGGAGTGCAGCACCGGCGGTGGCCCGGCTACCCAAACGCCATAAATGAGCCCGGCCGGCGCCGAAACGCCTGCCTCAGTCAGGATCGAGAGCGCATCAGCATGGCCTTCCGCGAGTCTCGCAAGTGACAGGTCATCCGCCGCGATGCGAGACAAGACCCTGAGACGCTGCGCTGTCTGGCCGTGACCCGGCAACGGCAGATATCCCAGCACGGAGTCAGCAAGCGCGCGAAGACGAAGCTCGACAGGCTGTCCCGACGTTTCCCACAGAACTGACGCGACGGCTGCGTCGGCATCACTTTGACTGCCGGGCAACCACGCGTTGTCGTCCACCACAGGTGCCATGAGGGCATGGTTGCTTACGCCGCGGCCGGCGTCCGCAAAATTTCGGGCTCGACCGATTGCAGTTCGCTGACAGATTGAAGCGGCCGCCCGGCTCGGATCGCCAGCGGACACTCCACTCGGCCACTTCGCCGGCGAGGTCCGCAGGCCACCGGCTGCTTAACAAAAGAGCCCGACGTTATCGTCGAGCTCTGAATCTGTGTAGGTGGTGCTGAGGCCCAGGGTCGAACTGGGGACACCGGCATTTTCAGTGCCGTGCTCTACCAACTGAGCTACCTCAGCAACGGTCTGTGATCGTAGGTTCGGAAGGTGCCCCGGTCAAGGTGAAACGGCTACGTGGCGGCGGCGCTCAGGCCGGCAGTGTGTGCGTATAGACCTCGTTGTAGGTGATCGTGTCCCCCTCCAGGAGTACGAGGTCGAAACCCCGGATGGCTCGCTTCGAGCCGTCCGGCAGGTTGAAGCTGCAGTTCCATCTTCCGCAGTACCCGCCTGGGATGGGCCACACGGTTTCCGGTATGTATTCCATCGGCGGAGTGGCGGCGAACAAGCCGTCTAGATAGGCTTTGAGCGCCGCATGACCGGTGATACCCATCGGGACCTGGTTGTCCTTGTAGGTGGTGGTCTCGCCGTAGAAGGTGAGGAGCCTGGCGGTGTCTTTCAGCGACCACGCCGCCAGCCAGTCCGCGTTGTACCGTTCAATATCCATTTTGTACTCCCCGGAATGCGGTCCCCGGACGGGAACTCTAGCGGCTCGAGGAGTTTAGTTCCCGCGTGCTTCAAGCTCCACGACGAGCGTGGCGCGCTCGTTGTCGATGGCGCTGATGGACACCCGCGACACGCCAGGGAGTTGGGAGAGTCGCTCCTGGAAGTCGAGCAGCTCGCCGAATCCCGAACCTTTGACTTCGATCTGGGTCTTCTGGCCACGTGACGACTCTGGCGCCGCTGCCGGCGGGTCTGGCGTCGGCTCCGGGGGCGGGATGGGCGTGGAGGGGCGCGGCGCGGCGTGCTGACCCTTGAAACCAGTGGCCAGGCCTTCGAGCCCACCTACGACGGTCTGGATGCTGCCTGCCGCGGCCAGGTACTCGTCCCGCAACCGCAGCAGCGGAGCGGCGATCGCGTCAGCGATCGTGCTGGCGACCGTTCGCTCACCTCCCGGTTGAGGCGCCGCCGGTATCGCCGCGGGGGACGCGCTCAGACGGTCTTCAAGTTCGCCCAGGCGGTCCAGGAGGTGCTCGTAATCGTTGCGCAGCGCGTCATAACGGCGGCGCAACTGGCGGACAGCAGCGTCTCCCGACGCAGCTTCGTTCAGCCGTTCCAGCAGAAAGTCCTCCGGGCCGTTGCCCTGATCACTCACCCGTCACTCCCGGCGAATCTGCCACTGACGGGAAGCAGGGTATCAGGCAGTGGTCGCGGCGCTCCGTACGGCGGGAGCCGAAGCTCCGCCTTCCAGCCGGTACCCGAAGCCGCGCGCCGTGACCAGATAGCGCGGCTCAGTCTCATCGGGTTCCAGCTTTCGCCGGATGCGCCGGACGTACACCTTTAGTACATCCTGGGCTTCCCGCGGGAGATATTCGTAGTCCGTGCTCACCGCGTTGAGTATTTCGTGTGGCTTCAAGACGCGGCCCGCGTGACGAGCCATGTACTCCACAATTCGATACTCAGAGGCAGTAAGCGCCACGAACGTCCCCGCGCGTTGCACCTCGCATCTATCAACATCGACGGTTAGGTCCCCGACCTGAAGCAGGCCGGAGACTTCAGCCTCCGAAGAATCATACGCGCCGGAGCGGCGGAGAACGGCTCGAACCTGGGCCACGATGACCCGGGAGTCGGTTTCCATGGCCAGGCAAGCATCGGCGCCGGCCGCAAGAGCGTCCGCGAGGAGCATGGGGTCTGATTCCTGGAACAACGCGATGATCGGTTGCCCAGTCGAGGCAAGGCTGGCGATGGCCACCGGCCCGGCTGCGGAACGGGCATCAAGGCACCAGGCGACGATATCGAACTCCCGCGAGAGGGCGAGGCCCATCGCGGCTTCGTTCGGTTCGCGCTCAAGCACAGCCACGCCGCCATCGTGAAGCGCCCGGATGAATCCGAGTGTTTCAACGTGTGCGGGCGCGACTAGCAGGCAGCTCAAAAACGGCCGAGCAGTAGTCGTGCTCAAGATCCCCCGAACCCGGCCCCACACCGGGTGCTCCGCGATTATATGGATAATTGTCAAGAGGTAAAGCCCGTATTTATGGAGTGTTTGTTACCTACTCGCGTCCGAGCCTTTCCCGCCCGGGGCCGGAGTTCGGGACATTACCGATTGTGGAGAGCGCTTATGCTGTCGAATATCAAGACATGGCAGAGGCAGAACGCATCCACACCTATGACGATGACCTGCACGAGCGCCGCCGGCGGCTGGCAATTGTCCGCACGCCGATCGATTTCGAAGCGGAGCGC
>CAZKZR010000077.1:0-9776 GCA_964557245.1 uncultured Anaerolineaceae bacterium
ATGGCGCCTCTCTAAAGTCGGGGGAGCCGGTTCTACCGGATTCGCGCAGGGGTGGTCTTCATGGGTGCTGGTTCACCGTTTGCTCCGTATCTCGAACGATGGAACCAGTTGCCTCGCTCCCGGCAGATGATTCTCGGCGGAATCGCCGCCGCCACGCTTGTGGCCTTCTATTTCATCTTCCTCGCCTCGAAGTCACCGACGATGGTGGTGGCGTTCAGCGGGCTCGCCCCTGAAGACAGCGCGGCAATCGCCGATCAGCTCGAGAGCGATGGAGTGCCCTACAAGATCGAGGGCGGCGGTTCTTCCGTTTCCGTCCCCGCGAACCAGGTGGCCGAAGTGCGAATCAAGCTGGCGCAAGCGGGCTTGCCGAAGGGCGGCTCGGTTGGGCTGGAGATTTTCGATAAGACGAACTTCGGGGCGACCGATTTCGTGCAGCAGGTGAACTTCCGGCGGGGCCTGGAAGGCGAACTGGCGCGGTCAATCAACACCCTGGACGGGGTGAAGGCCAGCCGGGTGCACATTGTCATCCCGGAAGAGGCGATTTTCAGCCAGGACCAGAAGAAAGCCACCGCCAGCGTCCTGCTTCAACTGAAGCCCGGCGCGCGCCTCAACGAAGACCAGGTGAAGGGCATTACCAACCTCGTCACGAATTCGGTGGAGGGCCTGGAACAGGGCGGAGTCACCATCATCGACGAGACCGGCCACGTCCTTTTCGACGGAGCGACGTTCGACAATCCGTTCTCGACTGGCGCGACTGGATCGCAGATGGACCTGCAGGCGCAGTACGAGGCGTCCCTGCAGAACGACGTTGAGCAGACGCTGGCCAAGGTGGTCGGCCAGGGGCGCAGTGCGGTGACCGTCCGGGCGACGCTCAACTTCGACAAAGTAACCGCGATTGAGGACAAGTTCGGCACGCCGGACCAGGCCGTGCCACGAAGCAGCACCACGAGCACGGAGACCTTCAACGGCAGCAACCTGAACGTGGGCAACGTCCCGGGCACGGGCACAAACGGCGGCACCGGGGGTGGAACCAATACCACCGCAAACGGCAACAGCACCTACACGAAGACCGAAACGACGACGAACAACGAAATCAACAAAACCACTTCGACCACGGTGAAGGCGCCGGGGTCAGTGGAAAAGCTGAGCGTGTCCGTGGTGCTCGATGAGAGCGTGACCGCGGTCCAGGAACAGGCGATCACGAGCGCGGTAGCGGCTGCGGTGGGCCTGGACCAAGTGCGCGGCGACACCCTGAGCGTGACGCGCCTGCCGTTTGACGAAAGCGCTGTTGCGGACCTCTTGCCGGCGGCCAGCGACGGGCTGGGTACCTACCTGTCCTACCTCAAGCTGCTCCTGCCGATGCTGGCGGTAGTCCTCGGCTTCATCCTGGTGATGCTGCTGCTCCGGTCGCTGGGCAAGCGCCAACTGACGCTGCCGGCGCCTCACCAGGCCCCGCTGCTCCAGGCAGCGACGGCATTCCCCACGCTCTCACCGGTCGATGACATCCCGGCGCTCCAGCCGGCGAGCGACCCGCACGAAGAACGAGTCCTGAGGCTCGCCGATGCCAACCCACGCGCCGTCGCGGACGTGGTCCAGACCTGGATGCGCGAAGAGGAATAAGCGGTGGTAGCACGAGGCGACGAGAAGCTCAAAGGACGCAAGAAGGCCGCCGCTTTGCTCATTGCGCTGGGCAAGGAGCGTTCGGCGGAGATTCTGCGCCACATGAGCGACGAGGACATCGAACGCCTCACCTGGGAAATCTCGGCGATGGGCGAGATCCGCCACGAGCAGCGCAAAGAGGTCATCGAGGATTTCGAAGAGTCGGCTGTCGCGAGGAACGTCATCTCACTTGGCGGCCTGGAGTACGCCGAAGAACTGCTTCGGCTGGCTTTGGGCGAAGACAAAGCGACCGAACTCATCGACCGGCTCTCCGCCACTTCCCCCACGGTGCCGTTCGGCTTCCTGCGGCATCTGAATGTGGCACAGCTCGTGAACTTCCTTTCGAACGAACACCCCCAGACCATCGCCCTGCTCGCTTCGTTCTTGCAGTCCGAAAAGGCGGCGCAGGTGCTGGCCGGGCTTGACCCGGAAATGGCCGCCGACGTAGCGCAACGCATTGCGCTGATGGACCGCGCCAACCCGGAGATCGTGAACGAGGTCGAATCGGTGCTTCGGCGGAAGTTGAGCGCGGTGCTTCAGCCGACGCGGCAATCGCAGAGCGTCGGTGGGATCGAAGTGCTGGTGAGCCTGCTCAAGCAATCCAGCCGCATGACGGAAAAGACGATCATCGAGGCGCTGGAGGACAACGAGCCGGAGCTGGCCGACCAGATCAAGAAGCGAATGTTCGTCTTCGAGAACATCGCGACGCTGGATGACCGTTCAATCCAACGGATTCTGCGCGAAGTCGAAGTGCGGGATCTTTCGTTGGCGCTCAAGGCGACGCCTGAGAACGTGAAGGACTGCATCCTGCGGAACATGTCGTCACGCGCGGCGGCGATGATGAAGGAAGACATGGACGCGAGCGGGCCGGTGCGCCTGCGACAGGTGGAAGAAGCGCAGCAGCGGGTGGTCGAGATCATCCGGCGGCTGGATGAAGCGGAAGAGATCGTGATTTCACGCGGTGGTGACGATGAGCTCGTCGGCTAGCCGTCGCATTTTCCACGTGGAAGACCCGGAAGAAGAGGTCTTCGTTGTCGGCGGCCCGCTCCGGGAATCGGTCGCGACCGAGGGACCGCTTACGACGGTGAGCAACATGCTGGACGGAGCGAAACGGCGGGCGGAGCACACGATCTCGGCCGCCGAAGAGCAGGCGACGGCGATCATCGCAGCGGCGGAGGCGGAAGCGGAGAGCATTCGCCGGGAGGCGCGCGCCGAGGGCTCGAATGCCGGCGTTCACCAGGGCCGGGAAGAAGCGCTGGCGGAAGCGAACGCGATGCTCCAACTGATGCGCGAGGCGGCGGCGGAGGGCCTCGCGATCCGCAACAACATGATCGAAGAAGCGATGCCGGCAATTGCACGGGCGATCGCTATGGCTGCCCGGCGCGTAGTCGGCGCCGCTTATGAATCAGACCCATCGCTGACGGCGGAAGTGGCCGCTGAGGCCGTGCGTGCGGCTGCCGGGCAGCAGATCCTCGCGATTCGGGTAAGCCCGGAGGCCCTGGACTCGGTCCGAGCGTCGCTCGTGGATGTCGCCGATTACGTGCGGCCGGACGAAGGCGTAGCGCTGGGCGGCTGCGTCATCGACCTCCGCAACGGGACGCTGGATGCGACGCTCGATGCACGGCTCGACTTGATGGAACTCGCGCTCCGGGCGGCAGGAGGCGGCGAATGAGCACGGCGATTGACGCGCTGCTCGAAGCCGCCGCGGCGGCGCCCGTCCACCGCCGAACAGGCACCGTCATGCATACATCGGGCGAGATGGCGACCGCCCGGGGGATCAACCTGCAACCGCGGGAGTTGGTGTTCATCGAAGACCCGGCCGGACGCCCAATAGCGGCGGAATCCGCCGGTTCGAGCGGCGGCGAAGCCCACCTGGCGATGCTGGACCGTGGGACCGTTGTCGCGGGATCGCGGGTGATGGCTGCCGGCAGGCCGCCTTCCGCACCGGTCGGCCGAAGCCTGCTGGGCCGCGTGCTCGACGGGCTTGGGCGGCCCATGGACGGCGGCGAGGAGCCGAAGAACGTCCGCTGGGTATCCGGCCACGCAGAACCACCGCATCCCCTCGCCCGCGAACCGATAAGCGAACCACTGCCAACGGGTGTCCGGGCCGTGGATGGATTCCTCACCCTGGGGAAGGGCCAGCGTGTTGGCATTTTCGCCGGCTCCGGCGTCGGTAAAAGCACGCTGCTTGGGATGCTCGCACGGGGCACACAGGCGGACATCACCGTTATCGCGCTGATTGGCGAACGCGGCCGCGAAGTCCGCGACTTTATCGAGCATGACCTGGGACTTGAGGCGCTGAAGCGCTGCGTCGTTGTTGCTTCGACTGGAGACAACCCAGCGGCGATGCGACTCTGCGCGGCGCGGACGGCCACGGCCATTGCCGAGGCGTACCGGGCTGAGGGCCTGGACGTCCTGCTCCTGTTCGACAGCCTGACGCGCGTGGCCATGGCGCAGCGCGAAATCGGGCTCGCGGCCGGCGAACCGCCGACGACCAAGGGCTACCCGCCTTCTGTGTTCAGCATGCTGCCGCACCTGATGGAACGCACGGGGCCGGCGGGCGAGGGGAGCATCACGGCGATCTACACGGTGCTGGTTGATGGCGAAGACATGGACGAACCGATCGCGGACCTGGCGCGCGCAACGCTCGACGGACACATTGTGTTGAAGCGGACGCTGGCCAGCGCGGGCCACTACCCGCCGATCGATGTGCTTTCGAGCGTTTCCCGGTTGATGGAACGGGTGTCCGAACCGGCGCACAAAGAGGCGGCGCGCAACCTCAGGGGCCTGCTGGCTGGCTATGCGGACGCGCGAGACCTGATCTCGATCGGCGCTTACGTGAAGGGCAGTGACCCGTTAGTGGATTCGGCCATCGAGGTCGTGCCGGCGATCAACGCGTACCTGCGGCAGCGCGCGGACGAAATCACGCCGTTTGAGCATGCGACCGCGGCCCTGCGGCTGATCGACCCGGACTCCGCTTCACCAGACCTGAGTGAGGAACCCGCCTATGACGTTGACGCCACAGAGATTGAAGCGGCTGGTGAAGCAGCGTGAGCGCCTCGAGAAGGTCCAGGAAGGCGAACTGGCCGAAGCCATGCGCCTCTTTCACCGGCGCGAAGACGCGCTCAACGAGTCGCTGGATAACCGGGAGTCTCTGCTGGACACGTCGTTCGGCGGCGCACTCGACCTCGCGGACCTGCTGGCAGCGGGGGATTACCTGCGACGAGTCGACCGGGAGATCGGCGCGCGACGGGCAGCACTCGAGCATTCAGCGAACGACGTCGCTGAAGAACGGGCGGAGCTGCTTTCGCGGCGGCGAGACCGCAAGGCAATGGAAGCGCTGCTGGACAAGCTGCTGGAAGAAGAGCGAATCGAACGCGCCCGCGCGGACCTGCGGCTCATTGATGAGCTGGCAACGACGCGCTGGCGTCCGAACAACCCGGGAGGAAGTTGATGAACCCCATCGGTGACCGCGGCCTTTCGACCGTGACTGGCTGGCTGAACGGACTATCACGCCGTTCCCAGGCGACGTCCAACAACATCGCCAACATCGATACGCCCGGCTACGTGCGGCAAGAAGTGAACTTCGAGACGGAGTTGCAGCGGCAGTTCGGGCAAGGCACGACGAGCATGGCCGTGACTGACCCGCGACACATTACGTCTGGTAACAAGCTCCGCGATTCGCTCGGCCTGGACCCGCAACAACTGCTGAGTTCGAGCCGGATGGACGGCAACTCGGTCGACATCGACCAGGAGATGGTGACGCTGACGGAGACGCAGATGCGCTACCAGGCCGCCTCGCAGGTGCTGAGCAAGAAGCTCGGAATCATTCGGACCGTCATCCAGTAGCGACTGCCAGGAGCAGGGAGGTCAGCCATGGGACTCATCCGTTCAATCGCAAACACCGCATCGGGCCTCGCCGCGCAGCGCGTGCGCATGGACAACGTCAGCGCGAACGTCGCGAACATCGAGACGACCAACACGCCGGAGGGTGGGCCGTACATCCGCAAGGTCGTGCGGTTCTCCTCGGGAGACCCGGCATTGCCGTTCGCGAACATCGTGCGGAAGTTCGCCGGCGGGGGCAGCACCGGCGTGGTCCTCACGCAGGTCACGCAGGACACCGAATCGCCGACGCGTTTCGTTTCCGATCCGTCCCATCCGGACGCTGATCCCGAGACGGGTCTGGTGGAAATGCCGAACGTGGACCTCGTGCAGGAGATGACCGACCTGACCTCCGCGAACAGGTCATACCAGGCGAACGTGACGGTGCTGAACGCCGTGAAGCAGATGGCGCTGCGAGCGCTGGATATCACGAGCAGATAAACGAATAGGGGTTTGGGCCCCGTTGGAATACGCGCGTTGGGGAGGTTGGCATGGAGATCGGACGGATTCAGGGAGTTGGAGCCGTTGCACAAACTGGAGCGAGCGCAGTCGCCAAACCGGCCTCTGGCTTCGCGGACTTGCTTGGCAAGGCCGTCGGCCAGCTCCAGTCGATTACCGACAACGCTGACAGCAAGGTAAACGCCATGGCGAGCGGACAGGATGTCGACCTCCATGACGTGATGCTGGCTGTGGAAACGGAAAGCCTGGCGATGAGCCTGGCAACCACCGTCCGCAACAAGGCCGTCGAGGCCTACCAGGAAGTCTTCAGGATGCAGATGTAATGGGACTCGTACTGCAAGCCCCGACCGATACGCTCCTGCCGCTAGCCGATGCCACGGCCGTCTCCGCGGGTTCGACCCCGGCCCAGACCGCCGCGGCGACCGACGGGCTGTTCGCCAGCCTGCTCGCCTCGCTCTCCGCGAGCGTGGACCAGGAAACAACGGACCTGGTGATGGACCCGAACGCCCTTCCGGGCACCAAGGGGGAAGCCGGCTCAGAGGGCGGAGACAACGACAAGGAAACGGACCCGCTGGCCGGGCTGTTCGCGCTGAGCATCCCGCTGCCGAACCTGCCGATGGCGCCGCAGGCAGACGGCCACGCCGCCCAAGGGTCGCTGGCGATCGGCGAGATCGGCCTGAAGTCCCCCGCCCCGATGCCGATCGCGGACAGCGCGGGCGAAGGCGCCGACGATGCGGTGGACTCCGCCCCGGTTAGCGAAACAGCTACGGACTCGAGCGCCCCCGCAGAGGCCCCCACGGCTGGCGAACATGACGTCAGCACCGTGCCGACCGGCATCGACGTGCCGACGGCTGAGGTGGCTCCGCCCCGCGACGCCGCTCCGAAACCTGACGCTTCGCCGCCGACGGAAGCAGACGCCTCAACTGAATCAACCAGCGTGGTCCGCACCGTCGGGAACGCTCCCAGCAAGAACGAGACCGAAGGCGAGGGCCAGTCCCCCGAACACGGACGGAAAGACGGCATCGGTCAGTTCCCGCGCGCGTCCGCGACGGGGATCGAGCACGCTGCCCCGAATTCGGCGGTCGGCGAGCTGCGACAGACCCCCGGGGCCGCCCCGGCCGAGGCGGTGGCCGCACCGGCCGACGCGGCGCCTGCCCCGGAGGCGGATGTCCCGCCGCAGGTGCAACACGTGGCGCGCACGGTCATCGAGCGCGTCGAGCGGGGAGGCGGGGAAGCCCGCATCCACCTGGACCCGGCCGGGCTCGGCGAGGTCACGATTCATGTTCACGCGCAGGGCGAGCACGTGCGGGTGGATGTGCACGCGGAACGGCACGAAGCGGCGCAACTGCTCCGCGACCACACGCAGGACCTCTCGACTCTCCTGGGGGAGCGGGGACTGAACCTTTCGGATGTGAACGTTGGCCTCGGCCGCGGGAACAGCGATCAGAACTGGGGCCGCGAGGAGACATCTCGGAACCGGCCCGCGAACGGCGAATTCGCCGGGATCCTCGGCGTGGGCGAACCAGCCCCGCTGGAAACGCACAACCGCCTGCGCGCCGCCTACAACCCTGATGGCGCACTGGTCTACCGGGTCTAGGAGGACAGCATGACTTCGCCTATCGATGCCGTAACTGCACTCCAGAACACGAACCTTTCGAAGCCGAAGACCGCCAGCGCCGACCTCGGCCAGGTGGACTTCATGAAGCTGATCATCGCCCAGATGCGGAACCAGAACCCGCTGGAGCCGCAGAAGGACTCGGACTTCATGGCCCAGATGGCCCAGTTCGAATCGCTGAACCAGATGAAGACGGTGGCCGAGAGCATGAAGGTGCTCCAGGGCGTCCAGGAGCTGACGAGCGCGGCGAGCATGATCGGCAGAGAAATCACGGGCAAGCAGGTCGACGCCATCGCCGTCACGCGGGACCTGGTCTCGCGGGAGATGTACGGCCGGCCGTTCGCCAAGCTGACCAGCCTCGAACGGGTGCCGGTAAACAAAGACGACCGCGTCGTGGCGGCGGCCGCGGATTTGCCGAACGCCGGAAACGAAGTATCCGGGCACGTGGACCGGGTCGTCACGGACGACAAGGGCATCCCGATGCTGCTCGTAGGCGACAAGGTGGTTGACCTCTTCACGATTTCGGAGGTGCGCTGATGGCCATCGACCGGACACAGCAAATCGGACCGATCGGGGCAAACGGCCCGACTGGCCCGGCCCCGGTCCGCTCGGCGGGAGGGCCCAGCTTCCAGGAGGCGCTGCAAAGCGTTCAGTTCAGCAACCACGCCGCGAAGCGGATCGAACGGCGCGACCTGGACCTGGATGCCGGGCGGCTGGACCGCTTGAATTCCGCCATCTCGCGGGCTGCCGAGAAGGGCGCACGGAACAGCGTGGTGATGCTCGACGACCTCGCGGTGGTCGTCGATATCCGGGACCGAAAAGTAGTAACGGCAATCAACGCTCAGCAAGGAAAGGAGCGGGTCTTCACCAACATCGACTCGGTAGTGATCGCTTAGCGCGCGCTACACCAGGCAGGCGGGAATGAGCACGCGCGCGTTCCCCACCGAACAGACCTTTGGGCCGGTCCGCATGTCGGAGGCCTGATCCACACCCCCTGGCGGCACGGCCGCAGGAAGGATCCCCAGCCATGATGCGAGCACTTTTCTCCGCGATCTCCGGGATGAAGAACCACATGTCCTACATGGACGTGGTGGGGAACAACATCGCGAACGTGAACACCATTGCCTACAAGTCCAGCCGGGTGACGTTCCAGGACATTCTCGGCCAGACAGTGCGCGGTGCGAGCACCCCGCAGGCAGGGCGCGGCGGCACCAACCCCGCCCAGATTGGTCTTGGCATGCAGATGGGCGGCATCGACAACGTCATGACGCAGGGGTCGTTGCAGAGCACCGGCAAACTCACGGACTTCGCGGTACAGGGCGACGGCTTCTTCGTCGTCAGCGACGGGACGCGCAACTACTACACCCGGGATGGGGCGTTCGACATCGATGTCGAAGGCAGCCTGGTGAACCCGGTGACCGGCCTGAAGGTGATGGGCTGGGTGGCGGACCCAACGGGCGCCGTTGACGTGGAGAGCCCGCTCCAGCCGCTGCAGATCCCGTTCGGTACGCGCATCAGCGCCCAGGCCACGCAGGACCTGACCATCCCGGCGCCGAAGGCCGGCATGATCATGGCCGGCAACCTGGACGCGGGCACCTCAACCGTGGCTCCCGACAACCAGGTGAGCACGACGGTCACGGCGTATGACTCGCTCGGCAATGCCAAGACGATCAAGGTGCTCTTCACCAAGACCGCTTCGAACACCTGGTCCGTCACGGCGAACCATGACATTCCCGACGTCCCTGGACCGGACGCGACCCCGGGCAATGCGTTCGACGACGCCGTGACCGTGGCGAATGGAACGCTGGCGTTCCTGCCCACCGGCACGCTGGACACCGGCGTCGCGAACAACGGCATGGTCTCCCTGACGATCCCGTCGGCGCAGCTGGGCACGGGCGCTGACCCGTTGACCTTCACGCTCGATGTCACCTCGTTCACGCAGTACGCAGGAGCCAGCCAAGCGAACCTGCAGAGCCAGACCGGCTCGGCGGCCGGGGCCCTGGTGAGCTTCGCCGTCGGCAGCACGGGCGAAGTGACGGGCATTTACTCCAACGGCGCGAACCGAGTCATCGGCCAGCTCGCCCTGGCGAGCTTCACCAACCCGGGCGGCCTCCAGCGCCAGGGTCAGAACCTGTGGGCTCCGAGCTCGAACTCCGGCGAG
>CAZKZR010000078.1:0-9738 GCA_964557245.1 uncultured Anaerolineaceae bacterium
CCGGCCATCGCTCACCTGGAGGAGCGAGCTATCGACGAGCCGGAACAAGCTCGCAAGTTCGCACCCGGCAACGGCGGCAGCGGCCCGGGCGTCGAACCCTCCAGCGAAGACCGCGCAGGCCATGAGCGCGTCACGGTCCATGGGCGTCAGCCGTTCGCAGCTTTGATCGAACAACGAGACGAGGTTGCGATGGCGCTCGGGAATGTCGTGCAGGTTCGAACTCAGCACCGCTGCGTCGCGCCGGACGTGGGCGAGCAGTTCGCGCGGCTCGAGGTAGGCGGTCAAGCCCGCGGCCAGTTCCACCGCCAACGGCAGCTGCCCGGTGAGCTCACAGATTGCCGCAACGCTCTCGTCGTCCGCGGCGAATGGGCGTCCGGCGCGTGCGTGAGCAGATCGTTCGGCGAAGAGCTCCGTCGCCTCCTCCGGCTGCATGCCGTCGAGCCGGAGGAGCCACTCGCTCTGGATGTTCAGCACGGCGCGAGAGGTGCAGACGATGCGGAGGCCGGGACACTCATCAAGCAGTCGCGGGAAGAGATCGCGGGCCTCATCCACCAGCAGTTCGAGGTTGTCCAGGAAGAGGAACACGTCATGGCCGCGGAGCGCCCGGAGAATCTGGTCCTCCGGCAGCCCGGAGCCCGATTGTGCGCCCACGCCGCAGGCGAGCGCCGCGGCCAGCCCGCCCGGATCCGTATGTTCGAAACTCACGAAGCGAACCGCCGCATCAGCGGGTTGGGACCGGAGGAGCTCGAGTAGCATGCGTGTCTTCCCGGCGCCGCCGGGTCCGGAGATTGTCACCAGGCGGCACTCTTCGCGGGCGGCGAGGGCCTGGAGAGCCGCGAACTCGGCGGTGCGGCCGATGAACCGGGTTGCCGGCGCGGGTGTCCGCGTAACCGGGGCCGGCCCAACCGGGAATGGGATGACCACGCCAGGGCGGCGCGATTCCACCGGCCCGAGGAAACGGTACCCGCGGCCGTGGACCGTTTTTATGTATTGTTGGTGCTGGCCGCTATCGCCGAGGGCTTTGCGCGCGGACTTAATGCGACTGTTGAGCGCCGCTTCGCTGATGAAGCGGTTGGGCCACACCCGGTCGAACAGTTCGTCTTTACTGACGACGCGCCCGGCGTTCTCAACGAGGAAGGCGAGCACTTCGATAACCTGGGGTTCGAGGGCCAACGGGATGCCGTCGCGGCGCAGTTCGAACGCCTGGAGATCCAGCTCGAACTCATCGAACGCAAAGAACCCCGGAGTCGACTCTGAGGGGCGAGGATGTGACGGCACCGGGAGAGTGTTTCACGGGCAGACTGCGTGGTTCTATGAAGTGGCGCACCCACGAGGGCCGCAAACGACGCACGCTCAGCGCAGCCAGCAATGCTATCGTTCGGATTCATGGATGCGAGTGCGCAGACTGCGAGCGAGGTGCCTGAACTAGCGTGGATCGCCGCGCTTGTGGCGGAAGGAAAGTTCCGGGCCGCGGCCGAAGCCGCGGGTCGCGCCTTCGCGGGAGCCACGCTCAGCCAACGTCTGGCACTGATCGGCGAGTGGGAAGACCTTGCTTTCGCAATGCGGCCGGCGGGAGTCCCGATGCCCCACCCGTCGGTTGCGGGCGTCGTCCCGGCCTTGCGCCAGCTGCTGGCGGAACGCGAACTCTCCCTCGCCCAGCGCGCCATCCTCACGGCGAAGCTCGCCCGCCAGCTTTCCTGGCCCGACCCCACGCGACCCATCCCGGAGGCGCGCGAGGCGGTGGCAATGGCGCGCGAAAGCGGTGACCCAACTGCGTTGATTCACTGCCTCATCGGGCTGCACATCACGCTCGACAGCCCGGCCCAACTAGAAGAGCGCCTGGCCCTCTCGGAAGAAGCCATGCGGCTCGCGCTGCATCACCAGTCTGCGAAGTTGCGGGCGTTCGCGGCCTGGCGGCGCATGATCGATTGCCTGATCGCGGCTGACTCAGCCGGATACGATCACCACCTCGAACTGCTGCGCGAGTCCGCCCAGGAATCACAGGACCGCTACTGGCTAACCATCGCGGCACAATGCTCGGCAACACAGGAAGTACTCCACGGCAACTACGCCCGGGCCGAGGAGGCGTTGCCGGCCCTGGTGGAGGCCGCGAAATGGCCGAGTGGCAGCATGGGCACTGCGGTGAGTTCTATCGGCTTGCTCGCGCGCTTCCAGCGGGGCCAGGGGAGCGTGGATGGTCTCTCTCGCATGCTCAGCGGAGTCCGCGCCGCGCATGTCGCGTTCCGCATCGGCCTCGCCTACTACCTGGCAACTAGCGGCCGCGCGACGGAGGCAGCCGCGGAGTTCGGCCAGGTTGATCCAGCTGACCTGCCCGATGACGGTGGACGCGTCCCATGCCTCTCCATGGCAATCGAACTGGCCGCGCTCCACTTCCGGGACTCCGTGCTGGCGGAGAGGGCGTATGCGGCCCTGCTTCCATTCGCCGGGCAGCTGGCAGTGACCAGCGAAGCATTGAACTGCCTCGGGCCGGTGGACCTGTACCTCGGCATCGCGGCGGACTTCCTGGGTTACGAATCGGCAGGCAGGCACCTCGATTCGTCGCTGGCGATATCGGCCTCCCTGCGGGCTCGGCCGTGGCTCGCACGCACGTTGCTGTTGCAGGGGCAGGCCGAACTTCGCACCGGAAACGAGGCGGGCCGGCGGAAGCTGGAGGAAGCCCTGGCCATCGCGGAGCGCATCGAGTTCCCGGCAATCGCATCGGCGGCGAAGACCGCGCTGCGCGGCGAAGCGCGGCGCCCGGCGCCCCTTGAGAACGCCCGCCTGACCGGCCGCGAACGCGAGGTGTTGAGCCTGGTGGCGAACGGCCTGACGGCGGCGGAGGCTGCGGAGAAGCTGTTCCTCAGCCCGCGGACGGTGGAAAAACACCTGGAGCACGCCTACGCCAAGATTGGGGCGCGCAATCGGGCGGAAGGCATCCGCTGGGCGATTGTGAACGGACTCACAGAAGATCCGTAGTACGTATACGTAGTTCTCTGTACGCCGCAGGAATGGCACTTCGAAACACTGGCTCCCAGAACAACCAGGGAGCAAAACGTGTTGTCAGGATTCTTACCGCATCGGCGGACGTTCATCGCCGCCGTCCTCTTGTTCGCGCTTGGGCTAGCCCTGAGCGCGGGCGTCAGCCGCACGTCCATCGCCCAGGCGAAGGCAGAGACGTACGGAGTCGGTGTCCAGTCGCAGGTCATAGCCGGGAGCAGGCTCCGCGTCGTCGTTTACGACGAGGGTTACCAGCAGCCGTGGAACGGCTCGGTCTCCGGGCCTGGCGGAGTAACCCTGAACTGGGACACTCCGCAGCAAACCGGGGACTTTTCGACGGTCCTGTTCAAGGAAGACCTCGAAGCGGGGACCTACACGGTGGTCCCCGGCTCTCCGATCGCGCCTGGCTGGCACGTCGCCGGCTACCTCGCCCGCGCCAACATTGACCCGTCGGGCGCTTGCAACAGCAACGGTTCGTTCGCGGCCAGCGCGTTCACGAGCTCGGCGACCGTCAATCTGAACGCCCAGGACCACAGTTGGGTGATTTGCGTCGGCGTCGTCCGCGACGGCGGCATCTGGGACAGCCAGGTGGCAGTTCGATTCGTTACCCCCGGCCCGGCCGGGAACTGGGCCGGCGCCCTCGTCGGCCCGCAGAACGCAAATTACCAGCTGAATGACCTCCTCGGCCCGAACTACACGGGCATGATCCACGGGCTGCTGCCAGGGGGATGGACGCTCTACCCGGGCCTCGAGCCGCAGCCGGGCTACACCGTTGTTGGCTACTACCGCTTTGAGTCGAAATCGAATTTCCCGAGCTGCCCCGCGGACCCGGCGGCGTACAGCAATGCTTCGGCCTCCGTCAACGTCTCTGACCAGCATCCGAACTGGGCGATCTGCGTTCGAATCGCGCCAGCTGTCGCCAATAGCACCCTCTGGGTACAGGTGGTTGGCGCCGGAACGATTATCCCGTGGTCAGGAAACGTGGTGGGCCCGGGCGGGTTCCAGCGCACGTTCGCAAGCATGGGCCTGGGCGCCGGGGGCAACTCCGGCCTCATCCAGAACCTCACGCCTGGCACCTGGACAGTCGCACCGGCTGCCGTGCCCTCGCCCGGCTACGAAGTGCTTGGTTTTTACATCACGGACGGCGGGTCGCAGACTCTCTGTCCCCAATCTCCAGCCAGCTATACCTCGCAGAACAGCTTCGAGGTCAACGACCAGCATCCCAACAGGTATGTCTGCATCCTGATGAGCAACCCTCCCATCGTACAGAACAGCCTGCTCGCACTTTCCGTGGTGGCCCCGGGAAACGGTCCTGCCCAAGACTGGACCGGAGTGATCGATGGACCGGGCAGCTTTGACTGGACGTGGAAGGCGTTCGGCATTGACGGTCCGAACTATGCCTCGAACCGGTACACGGTCGGAGCGGGCACGTACAGCTTCATCTCCGGAAAGCCCGTGAAGCAGGGTTGGGTGGTCAAGGGCTACGCACCGATGGAAATCCCCAACCAGCCATTCCCTACCTGCCCGCAATCGCCCGCGAGCTACAGCCTGGCGGCGAACACCGTGACCGTCTCCGATGCTCACCCTCGGCAGGCCATGTGCGTCCTGATTGAGAAGGCAGTGACGCCAACGGTGGCGCCTGAACCGACCGTATCGACCCACCACGGCGACGGCTCCGGGTTTCCGTGGGAACCGGGATCCGCCCCGACGGTCACTGCGACTCCTTCGCCCACAAGCACGCCGCAGGGGCCGACGAGCACCCCTCAGGGCGGTCAGCCCGGTTCAACCACCGGGACGCCCACCGCCACGGCAACGCAGCCCCCATCGCGGCCTGCTGACGAAAGCAATTCGGGGAGCACCGGCGGCGCGAACCACGCCGTTTCCGATGGACCGCTGCCACCCAACACAGGGACGGGCCACGGCGCCGACGAGGACCAGGGCCTGGCGTTCAAACTGGGCCTGCTGTTGATGGCAGCTTCGGGCCTGATAGTCGCGGCGACCCAGCTCCCGGGTCGTGCAAGGCGGTAGCGTCCACCGCTACGAACGGACGAAGCAGAAGCGCCCTCTCGCGAGGGCGCTTCTGTTGCTTGCGCTAGCAGTGGCGGATTACTCCGCGGTGGGGTTCTGGCGCTCTCGCCACCAGCCGGCGGCGAAGCCCGCGCCGTAAGCCGCGTGCATCGTGGCCATGGCAGCGAACGTCAGCGCCGGGTTGGCGCCGGACTTCGAGGCGGCCTTGCTTGCCATGAAAAATCCGGCGCCGATATACGCCGCGCCGAGGACCTTCAGGAGTAGCCGCGCCTTCTTCGAAACCCGGCCGAGCAGCCAGAGGCCTGGCCCGCCGATGACCATGGCGGTGGGGGCAAAGTGGCGGGGCTGGAGCGGCCGCCCGCGCTGGAAAAGCGTGCCCTTGGCGGCGCCGTATTCCCAGTACTGCCTGGCGAGAGCTTTGAACGTGCGGCGGGGGAAGTAACTGCTGCGAATCGCCGGGGTGAGCCAGATTTTGCCGCCGGCATCGATCAGGCGCTGGTTGTAGCTGTCTTCGTCCGCGCCATCGACGGTTTCGTCAAAGCGGCCAACGATCTCCCAGACTTTGCGGTGGTAGCAGCCGAAGGGGACGGTATCCACCTCGCCTTCGACTTCGGCGTACCGGAACTTCGCGTTCCCTACGCCGAACGGCGATGACATGGCGGCGGCGATGGCCATGCCGACCGTGCCCTCGCCGATGGTCTCAATCGGGCCGCCGACGCACGCGGCGCCGGTGCGCTGGAGAGCCGTGACGGACTCACGGACGAAGTCGGCGCGGACCTTGCTGTGGGCGCCGATGATGATCCAGCAATCGCCGCGGGCGGCGGCCATGCCTTCGTTCAGCCCGGCGACCGTAATCTTGCGCGGATTGTCCACCAGTTCGAGGCGGGCGAAGCGCGAGGGGTATTCGCGGACGAGGTCGCGGGTGCGGTCCGTGCTGCCGCCATCGGAGACCAGGACTTCGATTCCATCGGCGCCGTAATCCTGGGCGGCGAGAGAATCGAGCAGCGCGGTGATGTAGTTCTCTTCGTTCAGACAGGGGATCACAATCGAAACCAGCGGCCGCGCCGGCAGTTCGAGTACGGCGTCGCCGAGCCGTCCGGGAGCAGTTGGAATCGTCATCGAATCACCCTACCAGCGAATGGAAATCAGTGCGAAAAGCGCAACGCCAGCTGTTCGACACGCTCGGCCATCTGGGCGGCGTTGTGGTTGCGGGCCACCCATGCAGGGCCCTCTTCGCTGAAGCGCCGCCAGGCCGCTTCGTCATCGAGCAAGGCCGTGATTGCCGCGGCTATCTCTTCGCCGCTGTGGGCTACCACGAAGGGCGGCGGCTCTGAATAGGCGCCGTTGTAGGTAAAATAGGCGACGACCGGCCGGCCGCAGGCCATCGCTTCCAGTTCCACCATGCCGACGGCGCCCTGGTAGACCTGGCCGACGATGATTCGGTGGCGCGCCATGAGCTGGGGCAGCTTGGCGCGCGGCTGGTGCATGAGGAGAAGGACGTTGGGCAGCGCATCGGCTGCTGCCGTCCCGGAACCCCCGGCCACCGCGCTGATTCGCACGTCCGGCCGGCTCTCCGCGAGCGTGGCACAGGCGGCGATGATGTTATCGACGCCTTTGTTTTCCGCGAGGGCGCAGGCAACGAGCACATCTTCAGCGTCGGCGGGGAGGGGCTGCGGGCTGAACGTCTCGATATCGATGGGATTGGGCAAGAACTCGGCGTCCGGACGGATGGCCATCAAGGGCTCTTTCAGGTCCGGCGTCGAGTAATACACGTGCCGCGCGCGCTTAATCGCGAGGCGGATGACTGGCGCCCAGATGCGGCGAGAAACGTCGCGCACGTCATCGCCATGGCAATGCAGGACGTACGGCACGCGGGCCATGAGTCCCACGATTCCGAGGTAGGCATAGTGGATGTGCACGGCGTCATAGCGGCCGCGGCTGAGCCGCCATGCCAGCCGCACCCAATCCGCGAAGCGGAAGGGGATGACGATGAGCTTCCACCATGGCGGCAGGCCCGCGCCGTAAAGCCGCGGATACAGCAGATCTACGTGGTGGCCGCGCTTCCGCAGGGCGACGGCCAGTTCGCTCGCGACGGATGCAATGTCGTTGACCTGGACGAACCGCATCAGGCGGCCGGAGCCTGCGGGATGGCCGTGCCATCGACGATCGCCTGGGCCACGCTTTCGACACGGCTGACCACGCGATCAAGTCCGTGATGGCGTTCCACCCACTCCCTGCCGCGGGCGCCTAGCGAGGCACGCATCTCGGCAGAATCGTGCAGGGAGGCAACAGCGGCGGCGATATCCGGCGCGTCCACGGCGGTGATGTAGGGCGGTGGCTCATCGTAGGCGTGGAGTTCGTTGAACCACGTGACCACCGGCCGGGCGCAGGACATGGCTTCCAGTTCGGCCATGCCGGCGCTGCCGAGCCGGACCTGGCCAAGGACTATCCCGTGCTGATTGATGAGCCCGGGCAGCTTCCAGCGCGGCTGGTGCGCGACCACCGTGACGTTTGGGAGGGCCTGGAAGTCCGTCGTGTACTGGCCGCCGCCGATTGCGGTAATCCGGATGTCCGGCCGCTCCTGAGCAAGCTGGCGGCAGGCCTTGAGCAGGCGGCCGGCGCCCTTCACTTCGGTCAGCCCGCAGCAGATGAGCACGCCGGGCCTGTCCTTCGCTTCCGTGATGGGACGGAACTGGCTGGTATCGATGGGGTTGGGGAGAAATTCGCCGTCATCGCGCACGTCGCTCACATAGTGCTCGAGGTCGGGCGTGGAGTAGAAGACGTGGCGCGCGCCGCGAAGCGCGTTCCGAATCAGCGGCCGGGTGACGGCGGTACCGCCGCGCAAGTCCGTGCCGTGGCAATGCAGGATGTACGGGAAGCCGCCCAGCGCGCCGACGTTGCCGAGGTAGGCGTAGTGGATGTGGACAAGGTCGTAATCGCCCGCGCGGATGCGCCGGATGAGGTCCAGCCAGTCGAGCGCGCGAACGGGGGCCGTCACCGGTTTGATCTGTGGATGGAGGTTCGCGCCGACGAGGCGGGGATGGTAGAGGGTTACCTCGTGGCCGCGGGCGCGAAGGCCGGCGCCGATTTCCGAGGCGACGGAGGCGATGTCGTTAATCTCAGCGATTCGCATGGCAAGCGGGCCGGTCAGGCCTCGTTCGTCGAGGAACGCGCCGGGCTCAGCCATTCAAGAGTGTAAATCGCGATGAGCCCGAACACGATGGTGATGACGATAGCCACGGCGATTCGCCCAACGATGGAGCCCGCAAGTCCGCCACTGAAGCTGTAGGACGTGTCCATGTGGCTTTCCGCGCTGTTCACCGCGACTTCGGAGTTCGCGAGGCGGATGTATGACTCGTCCTTCACCTGGCGAAGACCGCGAACCCTGTCCAGCAGACGCAGGGTTGGCCCGTCGAGCTGCGCCTCAGCGATGGTGGTGGAACTCTTGTTGAACGCCGGGATGGCGGCGGAGAGGGTCGCGCGTTTCAGTTGCAGGGCAGCCTGGGCGTCCGCGGCAGCAACGGGCTGGCCGAGAATGGACGAGGCGACCGCTGCGAGCGCGCCCGGAGTGGAAGAGCCGGAGCCGGCAAGGGCGGCGTCGATCTGTGCGAGCTCGGCCTGCATCTTCGTTTGCTGTTCGAAGGTAATGGCGGAGGGCACGTTGTTGCCGCGCGTTTCAACGAGCTCATCGATGTTCACGTTGGCCGGAGCCGCTGCCTTCAGCTTCTGGTACCCCTCGAGGTACTGCACCTGGTTCTCCTCGGCCACGCGTTCGCGGGCATCCACGAAGCGGGTGCGGTACAGGCCGCCAGGATTCATGTACTCCGAGTAAAAGACATCGACGAAGGCCTGGCGGTACTTCTCAGCATTCACCTTTTCCGGGTCCGTGATCGAGACGGTCAGGATGCCGCGAGAGATGCCGTCGGCGACGCTGATGGGGCTGAGGCTGATTGCGTAGCGGCCGAAATCGAAGTCCTGGTCGCCGATGGCGTCCTTCACCTTCTGGCGGAAGCGGTCGTCGCTGGTCATTTCCTGGGCTTCGAATATGCGAAGGCCGCGGTCGCCGCCGATGACGAGGTCATGCACGGTGGTATCGAGCGTGATGCTGGCGACGGCGTTGGAATCACCGGTCGCGCGGCCGACGAAGAGGGCAGCAAGAATGCCCAGGATGGCGAAGGGGATGAAAAGCCATGCCCGGCGCCGGACCAGGTTTAGATCACGTTCCAGTCCGCTGGTTCCGGGCGGCATCGGGCCGTATCGTATGGGCGTGGCGAGGGGTGGTCAATGTTTGTGAAGCGCGTCACGAGAGCCCCGGATGCTTGAGTACGAACTGATCATCTTCCTTCAGCTGTTGCTGCTCGCCGCGGTGATCATCCTTCGCGAACCGAAGCTGCTGATCCCCTGCGTGGTCCTGGGGCTACCCTTCGAATACGCATCGACCCAGGCGCTGACCACCCTGGGCGAAGGCGGCACGGGCGGCATCATCCGGACGCTGCTGAATCCCGGGAAGGCGGCGATGCTGGCCACCGTGGCGTTCGCCGTGGTCCGCGCGCGTCACAACCCTCGCGCGCTCTTCCCGGAATCCGAAATCATGCTCCCCCTGACGGTCCTGCTCGGCGTGGTGCTCCTCGGCGTGGCCTGGTCCGACACGATGCGGCCGACCAACGGCGTGCTGATCATGCCGATGTACGTGGCCTTCGTGTTCGCCGCACC
>CAZKZR010000079.1:0-9723 GCA_964557245.1 uncultured Anaerolineaceae bacterium
CCGCTCATCAGCGCGGCCATCCGCTCTTCTCTCCTGGACGAGACTCCCGAAGGAAAGTCGGTAATTGAACTCGCGAAGTCCCAGGGCTTCGGCAACCTCGTGGCAACAGCCGACGTTGAGGGTTGGGAATTCGTCCCCTTCGCGGCGGAAACCCGCATGAGCGGCATTCGTTGCCAGGACCGATCCGTAATGAAGGGCGCCGCGGATGCCGTTATCGCAAGCACCGGCAGGCCTGCTCCAGCGGGCTACGATTCAGCAGTCCAGCGCATCTCCAGCCAGGGCGGCACGCCCCTCGGCGTCATCGAAGACGGAAACGTTCTCGGCCTTATCTACCTCAAAGACACCGTGAAGCCCGGCATCGCCGCCCGCTTCGAAGAACTTCGGAAAATGGGAATCCGGACCATCATGGTCACCGGCGACAACCCTCTGACGGCTGCGACCATCGCCAAAGAGGCCGGCGTCGACGATTTCATCGCGCAGGCGAAGCCAGAGGACAAGATCGCCCGCATCAGGGAAGAACAGGCCCAGGGCCGGCTGGTCGCGATGACTGGCGACGGCACGAACGACGCTCCCGCACTCGCCCAGGCGGATGTCGGCGTAGCCATGAATAGCGGTACTCAGGCTGCAAAAGAGGCCGGCAATATGGTCGACCTCGACAGCGACCCTACGAAGCTGATTGAAATCGTGGGGATCGGAAAGCAATTACTGATGACCCGTGGCGCCCTAACCACCTTCAGCATCGCAAATGATGTGGCGAAGTACTTCGCCATCCTTCCCGCTGCCTTTGTCGTCTCCTACCCGGCGCTCGACAAGCTCAACATCATGAACCTGCAGAGCCCCGAAAGCGCCATCCTCTCGGCCATCATCTTCAACGCGCTCATCATCATCGCGCTCGTGCCGCTAGCGCTTCGAGGCGTCGCCTACCGGCCCATCGGCGCTGGCCCCCTCCTCGCCCGAAACGCGCTGATCTATGGAGTTGGCGGCATCGTCGCACCGTTCGTCGGAATCAAACTCATCGATGTTCTTGTCAACCTGCTCAGGTTGGCGTGAGGTAAGCATCAAATGGAATCCATACTCCAGAACACCCGCAAAGAACTCCGGCCCTTGCTGGGGGTAACGGTTCTCCTGCTGGTCATTACAGCGGTTATTTACCCACTGGTCGTAACCGGTGTCGCGCAGGTCGCATTCAACCGTCAGGCGAACGGCAGCATGGTCAAAGTTGACGGCAACACAGTCGGTTCGAGCCTCGTCGGCCAGACGTTCTCCGGGGAGGCATACTTCCACGGCCGCCCATCCGCGGCGGGCGTGGGAAACGACGCGGCGAACTCTAGTGGCTCGAACCTCGGCCCGACCAGTTCAAAGTTCATCGAAGGCATCGAAGACGATCCATCGACTCCGAATGTGGACGAGTCGTTCGCCGGGATTCAGCAGCGAGTCTCGGGGTTCAGGGAAGAGAACGGCCTCTCGTCGGACCAGGTTCTCCCGGCCGATTCGGTGACCGCTTCAGCGAGTGGCCTTGACCCGCATATCACCCCCGCGACGGCCCGCCTGCAAGTGGCGCGTGTCGCCCAGGCCCGCGGCGCCAGCGAGCAAGAAGTGCGCTCCCTCCTCGACGACTACACCGAGTCTGCGTTCCTCGGCTTCATAGGTCAGCCTCGCGTGAACGTCCTCAAACTGAATCTCGCTCTCGACCAGAAGTTCCCGGTAGCAAAGTGACTGCCCACGGCGACCTGAGACCAGACCCCGACGCCCTCCTCCGCGTAGCTCAGCGCGCGGAGCGGGCGGCTTCTCGAGGTCGCCTGCGCGTCTACCTCGGTGCGGCCCCGGGCGTGGGCAAAACCTATGCGATGCTCCAGGAGGGCCGCCGCCGGGCGGAGCGCGGAACCGACGTCGTCATTGGATATGTGGAGACGCACAACCGCCCGCTCACCATGGAGGCCGCCGAAGGCCTCCCCATCGTTCCCCGCCGCTCGGTCACGTACCAGGGCGTGGTCGTCGAAGAGATGGACACGGCTGCCGTGATTGCCCGCCGGCCTCAGGTTGCACTGGTTGATGAGCTGGCACACACCAATGTGCCCGGTTCAAAGCACGAAAAACGCTGGGAGGACGTCATGGAGATCCTGGACGCCGGGATCACCGTCATAACCACGGTCAACATCCAGCACCTCGAAAGCCTCAACGACGTGGTCGCCGGGATCACCGGCGTCAAAGTTCGCGAAACGGTACCCGACGTCGTCCTGGATCAGGCCGACGAAGTGGAGATCGTCGATATCTCGCCCGAGGCGCTTCGGTCGCGGATGCGGCACGGGAATATCTATCCCCCGGACCAGGCAGCGAGGGCCCTGGAGAGCTTCTTTCAGCCAGGAAATCTGTCCGCCCTTCGCGACCTCGCCCTTCGCCGCGTCACGAGCGAAGTCGAGGACCGGCTCACCGAATACATGCATGAACATGGGCTGCGTGGCTGGGAGACAGCTGAACGGGTTCTCGTGCTTCTGGACAACACCGCGGATTCGGAACGGGCGATCCGGCGGGCCTGGCGGCTCGCTCACGCCTTCGACGGAGAACTCATCGCCGCATTCCCGGCGCCGCTCCAGCGGGAGGCCGGAATGATCCACATCCTCACCGTCGCCCAGGATCTGAACGCCACGCTGAAAGAACTCCGCGGCCAGGACCTTCCGGCCGAACTTTCCAGGCTTATACACGACAACAACGTGATCCACGTCACGCTGGTCCAGCGACCCCGGCGGGCCTTCTCTATCGGCCGGACGCTGGCGGACCGCCTGCTCGAGCGGCACCCTCACCTGGACATCCACATCCTGGCTGCACAACCCGGCTGAACTGACTGGAATTTGAGTGGTCGGGGTGCCGCGATTCGAACGCGGGACCTCTTGTACCCCATACAAGTGCGCTACCAGGCTGCGCTACACCCCGAATGACCCCGCCTCGCTCCGAGGGCTCGATCAAATCTACGGATTGGGCGCCGCGTGGTCAAAGGAAGCTCGATCCGTCAGCCTCCAACCTCCAACTCGATCCCAACCGGGCAATGGTCTGACCCCATCACGTCTTGCTGAATGAATGCCCGGCGCACCTTTGGCAACAGACCTTCACTGACCATCACGTAGTCGATTCGCCAGCCGATGTTCCGAGCGCGCCGGTCTCGCCAGGCGTCCCAATAACTGTACTCGTCCCGCGCATCCGGATGCAGCGTTCTGAAGGTGTCGCTGTACCCGTTCTCGATTATCCGTGTGATCCAGGCCCGCTCCTGGGGCAGGAACCCTGTGCCTTTCAGCGCTTCTTCCGGACGCGCCAGGTCAATTTCAGTGTGGGCAATGTTGAAATCGCCCATGAACTCCACGTTCTTGCCATGGGCGCGCAGTCCGTTCACGTGTTCGAGGAACGCAGCGTAGAAGTCGAGTTTGTATTGCATTCGCTCATCGCCGCGGCCCGCATTAGGGAAATAGGACGTGATTACGGTATACTCGGGGAAGTCGGCCTGGATTACGCGACCCTCGACATCAAATTGCTCGAGGCCAAGGCCGATGCGGACATCGAGCGGTTCTTCCTTCGCAAGCAGAATTGCCCCGCTGTAACCGGCCCGCTGGGCCGGATGCCACCAGCTCCGGTAGCCGAGAGCCGTCCAGGGTTCATCGGGCACTTGTTCAGGCGTCGCCTTCACTTCTTGGAACCCAACAACGTCGGGTCGGGTGGTCTCTAACCAACCGCCGAGGAAGCCGCCCTTGATCGTGGCGCGCAGTCCATTGACGTTCCAAGAACAGATGGTGACGGTGCCCACTGCCGGGGAACGGTGCCCCAAGCCGCTCCGTGACGCAAGTCCGGCCGCGGGTCCTTGGGAAAGCGAAGTGCGTCACGGTGAACGCCCGAAACGTAGCTGCAAAATGAAGTCGTTAGCTTTGCAGCATGAGAATTGCAGGAAGTTCGTCACACGGTTTGGGAAATCCCTTATCTGTTTGTTCACGAAGCCTGCCGATACTGAAAAGTAAGAAATGAATAGAGGAAAAGTCATGACCGCATGTCCTCGCTGCGACGCCAGGTTTACCGGCGCGCCGGACATCGAGCGGCAGTGGATCGAACGGCACACCAGCCGCCACGGGGCAACCCGAATGGCCGCAGGCGAGCCGAATCGCGAAACCCGCAAGCTCAACACGGCAGCCTGATAGGCTAGCAGCAGTAACAACACAGAAGGCCCTTCCTCGGAAGGGCCTTTTGCTACCCGGCGACGATACGGGCGATCACAACCGCGGCTGAGGCGCCGAGAGTCACAACCACGTACTCGGCAGCCGTCGGTACATCGAGATCCCGGTCCAGGATGTGGGCGACGAGGCCTGTGGCAAGGTAGAACCCGATAAGCAGCAACGCCCCCGCCAGCAACCCGTCGAGCGGATAGAAGTACAGCGCCAGCCGGAACTCGCCCAGCGTCATGCCGATGGCGACGCTCACCAATAAGCTGCTGGCGCCCAGCAGCCGGCTCTCCCGAAAAAGCTCCATCGCCAGAAGCGCGCTGACCGCGGCGATGAACACCCCTGCGAAGGCGAGTTCGAAGTCCCGGCTATAGATGACCGTGAAGAACGCGAACGCCGTGACGTACGTCACCACGGCCATGAACACGCGGAATGGCCCGAACAACCGCCCTTCGAAGTTCACCGTCTGAAACTCGCCGAACGCGACTAGGGCTACCGCAACGCCGGCAGCGATGGCAGCCGGCTGGCGTGCATACCCTTCGATCGCGTGATCGATGAACAGCCCGCTGCCGAGTACAAATAACGCCGGAAGGAACGTGTACACCGCCGAATCGAGCGGGCGCAGGTCTCGCCAGTCGGGGTGACTCTTCACCAGACCATCGGTGCCGAGGGCGGCAAGGACTGTTGTGAGAACGAGGATCCACGGCTGCTCCGGCCGGAGCGAAACAAACGCGCCCAGCCCTAGCGCCGCCAGGGCGCCGAGGATCACGGTTCGTGTCGTCACGTTCCCTGCGCCCGGGTGATGGTTCGCCGAGGCGGCCGCAGCCGTCACTCGGCGGCGAAACTCGGCGTCTCGAGGCCGTAAAGCTCGGCGCCGTTGCGCCACCAGAGGCGCTCGCGTTCGTCGTCGGTTAGGCCAAGTTGGTCGTAGATGATCTCGAAGCGGTCGATGTGGGCCCGGACCTCGTCCATCCCGCAGTCGCTTCCGAAAATCAGTTTCTCATGCCCGAACTCGCCCTGGTTGTTCGCGGCAAGCAACTTGCGCTCCACCATGTGCCGCTCGATCGTCTCTCCGCCGCTCATGTCGAAGTACACGTTATGCCGCCACCGCGCCGTGGAGGTCGCGTAGTCATAGTTCCCCTGGTTCCCCAGGTGGGCGCCGATGATCTTCAGCCTCGGCAGGCGATTCGCGATCGTGTCCAGGTGCAGAGGCGACATCCGGCTGGCGGAGGCGTTCCGCGGGGGAGTGCGGTCCTGCATCGCCATCATCCGCTGGTATTGCTGCGCGGCAGCAGCATCCCGGCGCCAGTGCGTGATCGAGTAGTCGAGACCACCGCCGATCACTCCCATGTGGAACAGCACCGGCATGTCCAGCTCCTGCGCCATCGCGTACGCCGGCATGTAGTCCGGCTCATCGTACGGGCGCTGTACGCCGATCAACTTCAGTCCGCGATAGCCCATCTCGTGCAACCGCTGCACTCCCTGGCCATCGATCTCTTCCGGGTCGATAACGGCCACCGGGATGAAGAGTTCGAGGTACTTTTCAGCGATTTCCATTCCTCGCTCGTACGACGGCCCGAAGCGTCCCCCAGTCAGCAGGCAAGCTTTAGTCACTCCGGCTGAATTGAGCCGCTCCACCAGCCGGTCGACCATCGGCGCGGGATCTTCGTCTGGGTTTTCCCAGTTGCGGGGAAAATGGACGTGGATGTCAAAAATCTTCATGGAGCCTGCCACGGTCAGAAGCTAGTGACTTCGAGTCTAGCCCAAGAAAGGCGAAGAGGTGAGGTGGCCGGCGCGCCGTTTACGGGACTCAGTCGCGTCGCGACTTCTTTCCTCCCAGCATCCCCAGGAACGGTGAACCCGCGCCGAGCAAGAATCCGAATTGGTACCAGCCGCCGTCCCGGCCCAGGTTGTACACCGGGTATCGCTCCCACCAGTCGAAGATGTGGGCGACCAGCAGCGGCCACGCCGTGATGCCGTTCCAGAGTCCCCAAAGGAAGTCTTCCATCGATGGCCACCTGCCTTCTTTACGATGTGCCAACTTTCCCTCTTCGGCTTTAGCCTTTCAAGCGCGGCCAGTAGGGTTGATCCGTGCGCTCTCGGCCGTTCATCGCCCTGTACGTCGCCGTTTTCGTTGCGACGATGGGCATCTCCATGGTCTCCCCCCTGCTGCCGGTATACGCGGAAGATTTGGGTGCCAGCGGCGCCTGGCTTGGACTGACCTTCTCTGCCTTCGCGGTGTCCCAGGCGATTGTCAGTCCCTTCGTCGGGCGCCTTTCCGACCGGTACGGCCGCAAACCGTTCATTGTTGCGGGGCTGTCCATCTACTTCATCGCGGCCATCGGTTACGTCACTGCGAACACCTTTTATCAGGTCATCGCCTTCAGAATGTTCAGTGGCCTCGGCACGAGTCTGATCTTCTCGGTCTCTTACGCCTACATCGGAGACATGACGCCCAAGGGGCAGGAAGGCCGGTGGCTGGGCGTCTTCGCGACAGCCGATATTGTCGGCTTCGGTACCGGCCCTCTGCTCGCGGGCGCGCTGCGAGAGTTCGTCGGGTTCCGCTCCGTCTTCGTGGCAATGGCCACAATGATGGCGCTGAGCGCCACAATTCTGCTCTGGTGGCTGCCCCGGCATAGCCCGGCCGAAGTCGCAAAACGCGCCCGCGCCGTGACGTCTGGCGTGGCTGAGAAAGCGATTCCCTTCAGAACGGCATTGCGGGACCGACTGGTCCTGGCCGTCACAGCCCAACAAGGGTTCCTGCAACTCGCGTTCGGCTCGACCTTCGCGTTCTTGGCGATGCGGCTTGAGGATGACCTGGGCGTAGCGCCCTTTCTAGTTGGCGTCGCGTTCTCAACACAGGACATCACCGGCGGGCTAGCCCAGCCGTTCTTCGGAAGGCTCGCGGACCGCTACGACCGGCGCCTGCTGGTCGCTATTGGCCTCACACTCAACGCGCTGCTCCTGGCGAGCATCGGCATCGTCCCGTACTACTGGCTCATGATCCTGGTCCTTCTTGCTTCCGGCGCGACTGGCGCAATCTCGCAGACCGCGTCGGGAGCGATCCGAGTCGTTGCTGGGCGAAGGGTGGGCATGGCCACCGTATCCGGAATCGGCTCATCCGCGGGCGGAATCGGCGTAGTCATCGGGTCGGTGGTCGCGGGATTCATCGTGGATGCCCAGGGCCTTGCCGCTGGATTCGCCTTCGGCGGCGCGATGATGCTCGTCGGTACCACGGTGTTCATCCTCCTCACACGCGGCGTAGAAACTTCAGAGCGCGCCCTTGGCCTGGGTGCTGGATTCGTGGACGCGGCAGCCGCTGGACAGTAACCATCGACAAACCCGGCCGTCGGCTTCGATGATCGTCCAGTGACGCTTCCGCTGGGTATCGATGACGACGCGTCCGTGACCGCTGCCTCGAACGCCCAATTCGCCGAAGTCGCGGTGAATGCTGGCCAGCCCTCTCGGCAGCCATTTACCTATCTTGTCCCTTCTGGCATGGCAGTTCGCGAAGGGCAGGCCGTCTTCGTCCCTTTCGGACCGCGGGTTCTCCAGGGCATTGTCCTCGCACTTACGTCGTCAACACCCCTCGAAGCCGTGCGACCCGTCGCTGCAATCGCCGATCCGGCCCCGATCCTTGATGACGCCCACATCACACTGGCGCGCTGGCTCTCCAGTGAGTACCTGGCGCCGCTCTGGGACTGTGTCGCGGCATGTCTGCCGTCTGGCTACGGCCAGAAGCCCGTCACCATGGTCTCCCCAGTCGATGTTCCCCCGCTGCTCCCCGTTTTTCCCAAAGACCAGCAAATCCTGCAGTACATCGGCGCCAACGGCCGGGTCAGCCTCGATGACCTCCGTGAGCATGTCGGCGCAGTTCCACGCGCCGTTCTCGATAGGTTGCAGGCCGAAGGGCACCTTACGGTCGCCCAGGGACTCGCTCGCCCAAGCGGGCGTCCGCGATTTGAACGGCGCGTAGTACTGGCCGCCGAATCAACCGCCGCGCGAGAGCACGCCGACGCTCTATCCGAGCGAAATCCGCGCTCCATCGAAGCAAGGATCCTGGACTATTTGCTCGCCACGCCCGATGTCTCGCTCAGCGAAGTGCGTGAGCTTGGCGCAACGCCAGCGCACCTCGAACGGTTGAGCAGCGAAGGCTGGGCGAAGGAATACGAGCGCCGTATTGAACGGAATCCACTCGCCGAGTTCGTCTTCCCTGAGCGTCCGCCACCGCGGCTAAGTGACGAGCAGTCCGCGGCGGTGGAGGCGGCATGGGCAGGCCCGCCCGTCTCCTTGCTTCACGGCGTAACCGGCTCCGGCAAAACCGAGGTCTACCTGGAACTTGTCCGGAGAACGCTCAACGAAGGTCGGAGCGCGATCGTGCTCGTGCCCGAAATCGCGCTTACTCCACAGGCAATCCGCCGCTACGGCGAGCGATTCGGCGAGACGCTGACCGTCCTTCACTCGCAGCTCTCCCAGGGCGAACTTTATGACCAGTGGTTTCGCGTGCAGCGCGGAGATGCCCGTCTCGTCGTGGGCTCGCGCAGCGCGGTCTTCGCCCCGCTCCAACGGCTCGGGCTCATCGTGCTGGATGAGGAGCATGAGTGGAGCTACAAGCAGACCGAACCACAGCCCCGCTACCACGCCCGCGCCGTGGCGGAACGTCTCTGCCAGCTTGCCGGCGCCAGGCTCATTCTCGGCAGCGCCACTCCCGACCTCGTTACCTTCCATCGCAGCGAAGTCGGAGCGATCCAGCGCATTGAGCTGCATCAACGCCTGGCTCCCACAACCGAAGGCTCCGTTGTCGAAGGCCGCCTCCCTTCAGTCCAGATCGTCGACATGCGCGAAGAACTGCACGACGGGAACCGCAGCGTGTTCTCCCGGCCACTGCGCAGGGCCGTTTTCGAGGCTCTTCGCGCTCACGAACAGTCGATTCTGTTCGTAAACCGCCGTGGTTCTGCCCGGTTTGTGCTCTGCCGCGACTGCGGGTACCTGCCGCTTTGCCCTTCCTGCGAAGTGGCCATGAGCCTTGACGTCCAGAGTCCGGTCCACACCCTGCTCATCTGTCATCACTGCGGCCGTTCTCGCCGGCTGGAAGACCGCTGTCCGAAGTGCGACGGCCCTCGCTACCGTCCGTTTGGAGTCGGAACCCAGAAAATCGAAGTGGAGGCCCGGAACACGTTTCCGGGCGCTCGCGTCGCGCGTTGGGATAGCGACGTGTCGAAGCAAAAGGGCAGCCACCAGCGAATCATCGATGCACTCGAAGCCGGCGAAATAGACATCCTCGTGGGTACACAGATGCTCGCCAAAGGCCTCGACCTGCCGGAAATGACAGTCGTCGGCGTGGTTGACGCCGATGTTGGCCTGAGCCTGCCCGATTACCACGCCCACGAACGCACCTTCCAACTGCTATCTCAGGTCGCCGGCCGCGCCGGACGCCGGGAGAAGCAAGGTTCCGTCTTCATTCAGACGTACGAGCCGGAAGCCGCCCCAATCGTCGCGGCCGCCGCCCACGAGTTCAGGCCGT
>CAZKZR010000080.1:0-9624 GCA_964557245.1 uncultured Anaerolineaceae bacterium
TCCTCACCATCGAAAACCTCAACATGGGCTGCGAGCTCATGTACGAAGTTGTCCGGCGGATGTGCGGGTAGCGTCGTGGATACGGGTCAGGGCGACTGGTTGACGACCTTGAGGCATAAGCCGGCCGGGTTGCCGATCCAGCCGGATCCGGCGTCAGTTTCGGGCGGACATCGATCGCTGCCCCCGTTGTAGCCTAATACCCGAAGTTGCGCTGCTGGAGAATCACACGGGACTATGTCCTCAAGCCCGCCGGAGCGACCCTTCAGACAATCACCGATCCGTGGCAAGGGAGCTAGAGTTGGGGAAGCAGGTTCGGTCGGCGGCGGGTCCGGCCCATCGCCGCAAGAGGCTGCGAGGAGCACGGCGACTGTTACTGTGAGCAAGGCTCGAGGGTTCATCACTGTCTGGACGATACATCGCGCACGTGCGCAGTCGCGGCCTTGCCGCTACCATTCCCCGGCTATACATCGCGGCCCTGCTATCACGCAGACCGATATCTCCCGGAGACTCATCATGGCTTTCACTGTCGATTCATCGAAATTTAAGTACGCTTCCGACCTCGCCGCCGGCGTCAAGGGCAAGCGCGTCCTCATCTCCGGCGCCGGCAAGGATGGCGGCCTCGGCCAGTCCTTCGCCCTCGCCGCCGGGCTCAACGGCGCCGAAAGCGTCGCCGTCCACTTCCACAGCTCCTACGACGATGGCCTCGACCTCGTCGATTTCCTCTGCGCCCAGGGCGTAAATGCCTTCCCCCTCCAGGCCGACGTCACCAACATGGGCGACCTCTGGGCCACCCGCACTTACGTCATCGACAAGATGGGCGGCATCCCCAACCTCGTCATCTGCAACTCAGGCCTGACCGAGCGCGGCTACTCCTTCGGCCGTTCCCTGCGTGAAGTCGAAGGCGAATCCACCGCCATGCGCCGCGCCCGAGTCCGCCAGGCGTTCATCAACAACCTCGCCGAAACCCGCGCCGTGCTCGATACCAAGGTCGATGGCTTCATGGCCATGACGCACCTCTGGTCCGGCGAAGCCGTTTACGCCAACGAGCCGCTCACCATCGTCTACATCTCCTCCCGTCAGTCCATCGATCCCGGCGCCAGCGTCCCCGGCTACGCGGTTGCCAACTGGGCGGTGTTGCAGCTTCCGCAGGTCCTCGATGTAAACCTGGGCAAGGCGGCCAGCCTGATTAACGCCTACTCCGTCATGTATCCCTTCGTCCGCACCGGCATGACCAACGAATACGCCGAGAACCCCAAGGTCTTCGGCCGCTGGCAGCCTCGTATGCTCGAAACCTACGAAGCCGCCGAAGCGTTCATGCAGCTCCTCGCCCAGCCGGGTGAAGTCACCCGCGGCGGCATGTTCGAAGTCATGGTCGAAGAAGAAGCCGCCAGGGGCGAAAAGGGCGTTAAGGTCAGCTGGAAGCAGGTCAAGTTCAACGTCAGCGAAGACACGCTGGCCACCACTCCGGCCCTCACTTTCGGCTAGTTCCCAATCTGGCCCGAACTGATGCGAGGCCCGCGTTAAGCGGGCCTCGTTGCATTTCCCCGCCCGGCCGTCGTTGTACACTCCCGCCGTGGAAGCCCGCCCGGAACGAATTTCGCCGCTGGATGCCCTCAAAGAGCGTATCCCCGGCGATAGCATCCTGGACCGCCTCACCGAGCAGTTAGACCGCACCCGCCAGCTGCTGACCGAAAACCCGGAAGCCGTCGCTGATGCCGCCATGGCCACCTTTGGCGGCGAAACAGAAGTCGAAGCGCGCATCGCGTTAGATCTCGCCTCGCCAAGCGTCCTCGATGACCCCGATCGCTTTCTCCAGGCTCATCGTCTGGCCGTCCGCGCACTCGAAGTGCTGGACCGTGAAGGCTCCAGGAACCCCACCGTTTCCGCGAAGTTCGGGCCGCTCAAACCGTTCGCGGAATACGGCGCCGAGTTCATCGCCGAATACATCGTCAAGGACTACGCGGAGAGCGCGGCCAATGCCATGCGCCGCATCTACAGCCGCCGCGAACCCCAGGCCCAGCGCGCCACCCCGGAACGGGTCATGCTCGCCCAGGCCCGCGTTGAAATGGAGCGCCTTACGCCCGGCTTCAGCGGCGGCGGGCTCGGCGCGCCGGCCCTGGTCGCCGGCGGGGCGGTGGTGCCCCTTCTCGCCTCCCTTTCTCAGTACTTCGGCGCCATCGACTTCCTCTCGAAGCCCATCCTGATCGGTCTCTTCGTCGTCCTCTTCATCGTCTTCGGCTTCCTCAGCTCTGTGCTGCTCAGCGGCGCCTCGGTCGCGCACCGGCGTTGCCGCCTCATCGCGCGGCAGCCCCTCGCCGCCCTCTGGGAAACTGTCGGCCACGCCGGCAACCCGCCGACCGACAATTCCGGTCCGTTCGCCTGGCTGGCAATCGTGCTTTCCGCCGTCGTCTGGGTCGTCATCCCGATCGGCGCCGTCGCGGCCTACGTCATCACCTGATTCCCCGTCGGGGACGGCAGCTCAAAAGAAAAGGCCCACATTTCTGCGGGCCTTCACGTTTCTGTCTGGGGGTTTACTGGCCGCCGCCGGCCGGCTGTGCCGCAAGGTTCGGCTGGATTTCGCCTCGCCGCCGGGCTGCGAACGCCTCGTCCTCGCCGACCATGCCGGCGTTCTTCTGCGCCTGCTCCTGCTCGTAGGTCATCTTGTAGAGGTTCGCGTAGATGCCGTTCTTCGCCAGCAACTCGTCATGCGTGCCGATCTCGGCGATCTTCCCCTGGTCCAGCACCACGATCCGGCTCGCTTCCCGGATGGTGGAAAGCCGGTGAGCGATGACAAACGAGGTCCTGTCCTTCAGCAGTTCCCGCAGCGCCCGCTGGATGATGACTTCCGTCTGCGTGTCCACGTACGCCGTCGCTTCGTCCAGCACCAGGATGCGCGGCGAAGCGAGGATGGCCCGAGCGAAGCTGATCAGTTGCCGCTGGCCCACCGAAAGGTTCTGGCCGCGCTGCTGCAGCACGGTGTCATAACCCTTCTCCAGCCGCGAGATGAATTCGTCCGCGCCCACTGCCTTCGCGGCCGCGGTCACCTGCTCGTCGGTGGCCTCAGGACGGCCGTACGCGATGTTGTCGCGGACGGTACCGCTGAACAGGTAGGGGTTCTGCAGAACCACGCCCATGTGCCGCGTCAACGAGCGCCGCTTCACGTCGCGGATGTCGTGGCCGTCGATCTTGATCGCCCCGTCGGTTACTTCGTAGCCGCGGCTGATGAGGGACGTAATCGTCGTCTTTCCTGCGCCTGTCGGCCCAACGAAGGCGATCGTCTCGCCCGGCTGCACGTGCAGCGTGATGCCCCGGAGGATCGGCACGCTCTCCACGTAGTGGAAGTGCACGTCTTCCAGGTCCACCCGGCCCTCGACATGGTCGAGTTCCATCGCGTCTGGCTTGTCCTTGATCCGCGGTTCGGTGTCCAGCACTTCGAAGATGCGCTCACCGCCGGCCATCGCCCGCTGGAGCATCGTGTACTGCAGCACGAGGTCCCGGATCGGGTCGAAGAACCGGCCCACATAAAGCGTGAAGCTCACGAGGACCGCAAACAGCGTCGCCACGTCCACCGTGTCGGCGTGCAACGCCCGCAGGCCGCCGACAATCAGGATCGAGCAGGTGGCAATCGCAACCGCCAGTTCGATAACCGGCATGATTGCCGCGCTCAGCATGCCCGCCCAGATGTTGGCGCGGCGGTTCTCCTGGTTCAGTGCGTCGAACCGCTTGGCGTTCTCACCTTCGCGCGACATCGATTGCACCGCTCGCACGCCCGAAACGTTCTCGGCCAGCGTGCCGTACAGCGCGCTGATCTTGATGCGGACGTTCACGAACGCTTTCTTCGCGTGGTTCGCCCACCAGACCATGACAAGGATCAGCGGCGGCACAATCGCGAAGGTGACAAGCGCCAGCTGCCAGTCCAGGAACATCAGCACCGTGACCACCACGGCCAGGCCGACGAAGTCCGCCAGGAACGTCAGCGAACCGCTGGTTAGCAGTTCCTGCATGACCGTGACGTCGCTCGTCAGGCGGCTGATCATGCGCCCAACTTCCATCTCGTCGTAGAAGCTGAGCGAGAGGCCCTGCATGTGGTCGTACATTTCGCTGCGCAACTGCAGCAGCAGCCGGTTTCCCATCCAGGCCGTGGTCAACAGCTGGATGTAGGCTGAAAGCCACGTGACCGCCGCGGCCCCCACCATGATCCCGAGCAGCCACCAGACGCGTGTTGTGTCGCCATCGACCCCGGCCTTAACCGTGAGGCCGATGAGCAGCGGCTGAAGGAAGCTGGTGACTGCCGAAACCACCATGCAGATGAACGCCAGTACCGCGTGCTTCTTGTACGGGGCGAGGTACGGAAGGATCCGCTGCACGACTTTCGCGTCGTACACCTTCCCCAGGTACTCGTCGTCCCAGCCGTCTGCACCGCGACCCGCTCGCTGCGGGCCCATCGCCTGGCCGCCGATGCCGGTGCTCCAGCCGCCTGCCCCTGCGCCACCGAACATTGCCATTAGGAAGCCCCTCCCGTGCCCTCAGGGCTTAACACCGGAGTGCGTCCCGTCGTAACCGTCCGCGTCGGCGTCTCGCTGTGCGAGCCATTCGAACCGTTGCTGGTTGCCACACTTGCAGCCGCCGCGACTGACGTCGGCGCCGGCCTGCCGAGTGCCTCTTCCTGGTCGCGCAGTTCGAGGTCGAAGATGCGCCGGTACAGCCCTTCCTGCTCCAGCAACTCGGTGTGCTTGCCGCGTTGCACGACGTGTCCGCCTTGCAGCACGAGGATCTCGTCCGCGCGCATCACGGTCCGCAGCCGCTGGGCGATAACGAAGGTAGTTCGGCCTTGCATGAGCTCGTTGAGCGCCTGCTGGATGAGGAACTCGGTCTGCGAGTCCACGCTCGCCGTTGAGTCGTCGAAGATCAAAATCTTCGGGTCCAGCAAGAGCGTCCGCGCGATGGCGATGCGCTGCTTCTGGCCACCGGAGAGGGTCACGCCTCGCTCGCCCACCCATTCGTCGTAGCCGTAGGGCAGGCTGGTGATGAAGTCGTGGATTCGGGCGGCTTTCGCGGCCCGCTCGATGTCTTCCTGTGTCGCCTCCGGCCGTCCATACGCGATGTTGTCCCGGATGGTCCCGATGAACAGGAACACATCCTGCTGCACGATCCCGATGTTTCGCCGCAGCGAATCCAGCGTCACATCCCGCACGTCCGTGCCATCGATCGTGATCTTGCCCTTCGTCACGTCGTAGAACCGCGGGATCAGGTTCACCACCGTCGATTTCCCTGAACCCGTCGGCCCGAGAAGCGCGATCACTTTGCCCGGCGTCGCGTCGATGTCCACGTCGCTCAGCACGGCGCTGAGGTTGTCGTAGCCGAAGCTCACACCCTCGAACTTCACGTGCCCGGTCGCGTGCGTCAGCGTCGCTGCGCCTTCCTTCTCCTGCACCGCGGACTGCGCGTCGATGAGCTCGAACACGCGCTCCGCGGAACTGATGCAGCGAGCGACGATGTTGATGATGAAGCCGATGGAGCGCACCGGCAGTTGCAGCGTGTTCAGCCACAGCGTGAACAACGCCAGGTCGCCGACCGAGAGGTCGCCTTGCGAAATGAAGTACGCGCCAACGCCGACCGTGACGGCTACCTGCGCCGCCGAAAGCCCCTGGAGCATCGGCTGGTTGCCCGCCTGCAACCGGGACGAGTAGTAGCTGAGGTCAGCCTGCTTGCGTGCCGCGTCCGCGAACTTCTTGCTTTCGAACGGCTCCTGGGCGAACGCCTTGACCACCCGGATGCCGGTCAGGCCCTCTTCCGCGACCTGCGTCATTTCCGCCTGGTTCTGCTGGATCTCCATCCACACTGGCCGCAACCGGCTGCTCGTCACGTACGAGCGCCACCCGAGGAACGGCAGCGATGCGATGGAAACCAGCGCCAGCGGCCAGTTGATGACGAACATACCGACAACGGAGATCGCCAGCATCAGGCCGATGAAGGCCAAACGCAGCGCACCCATGTTGACGAACATGCGGATGTTCTCAACGTCTTGCGTCGCCCGGGACATAATCTGTCCGGTCTGGGCCTTGTCGTGGTAGGCGTAGCTCAGCCGTTGCAGGTTGTCGTAGATCTCGTTCCGGATGTCGTAGGCCACAGATTGGCCGACGGACTCGCCCAGGTACTGCTGTCCGAACTGCGCGATGCCGCGGCCTACCGCGAACGCCACCAATGCGAGTGATCCGAAGACGATGAGCTTCTCGTTGCCATCCAGCGAGACCAGCTTGCCCGCTTCGTTCTTCTGTGGGTCGAGCCCGAAGTCGATCGCGAACCGCACGAGCAGCGGGCTCACCATCACGAATACGGCGGCGCTGACCATGCAAATCCAGGCCAGTGTGAGCTGACCTTTGTACGGTTTTAGATACGGAATGAGGCGCAAAAGCCAGCGCACAGGGCTCCCCTCCTATCGGCCGAGCCTATCATACCTTGACGCGAACGTGAAGTTAACCTGACGCGAAATATCGCGCCTCCAACGAGCGTTCCCCGTCGCTCGCGGAACACACGCGGCCCCCGATGCTAGTTGGAACGCATTCGGCGGCGCAATGTTAATCCGCCTGCCAATTTCCCGTCGGAACGCGCACTCTCGGCTGCTACCATACCGGGACGAATGAGCGAACCCACTGACTTCTACGCCGTCCTGGAAGTGAGCCGCACCGCTGATCTCGTGCAGATTCGAGCGGCGTATCGCCGTCTCGCGCGTGAGCACCACCCCGACGCAAACCCCTCTCCGGAAGCCGAGGCCCGCATGCGCGGCATCAACGAAGCGTGGGAAACCCTCCGCGATGACGTCCGCCGCGCCGCCTATGACCGCAGCCTGCCGAAGGCGCCGCGTCCCGTGGTCAGGCCGGTGCGCCGCCAGCCTCCGCCGCGCCGCGCCGCCCCTGCCTCCCCTGCCGCATCCTCCCCCTCCTGGTTCCAGGAGGATGCGCCACGACAGCCCGGCGGCGCGTCCGTTGAATTCACCGGTGACCCGTCGATCGACTGGTATCAGAAGCTTGGCCTGCGCGAAGACGCGCCTCGGCCCGTCATCCTCAAGGCCCTCTCCCGTATGGCGGGCGAGCTGAACGGGGCCGCCATCAGCGCCACCGAGTTCACCCGCCGCCGCACCGAGATGCGCGATGCCTGGGCGATCCTCGGCGATCAGTTCATGCGCGCCGCCTATGACCGCGCCCGGAAGCTCGCCAGGGAGCGTCCTGCGCCGCCGCCCGATCCCGAACCCCCGGTAACGCCTCCACCAGGCTACCGCCAGGGACCGGTCCAACTGAACGGGTTCTCTATTGATAAAGGAGCGCCGTTGCGCGGCGCTGACCTCCGTGGCGCCGATCTTCGTGGCCTGGACCTCGCTTCCATTGACCTGCGCGAAGCCCGCCTGCAGGGCGCGGATCTCGAAGCCGCCTCCCTTCGCGGCGCGAAACTCAACGGCGCTGAGCTGAGCGGCGCCAACCTCCGCTTCGCCGACCTCTCCAATGCCGACTGCACAGCCGCCAACTTCGCGCAGGCTGACCTGGCCAACGCGGCGCTCCACGCGACGAGCTTCTTTCGCGCCAACCTGAGCGGCGCTGGCATGTCCGGTTGCGTGGGCCCCGGCGTCAACCTCGACTATGCCGATCTCCGCCGGGCTGACCTCACCGCCGCGAAGATCACCGAGCAACTCATCCGCCGCGCAAAGGTCGGCAACACGGTCATGCCTGACGGTCGGATCGCCGATGCGGAGCCGGCGCCGGACAATTCATAACGTCCGCCCCTAGCACTCTCCCCATTAGAGTGCTAACATCGCCGTCGCTAACCTCATTGCACTGACTTCCCAGGAGGAATCTTTCACCTATGGCAGCGAAAGCCGCAGCGAAGACCGCAAGCAAGACCAAGCTCGTCCCCCTGTCTGACCGCATCGTCATCATCCCCCTCAAGCAGGATGAAGTGACTTCCAGCGGCCTCGTCATCCCGGATACCGCCAAGGAAAAGCCCCAGCAGGGCGAAGTCGTCGCCGTCGGCCCCGGCCGCCTCGATGACAACGGCAAGCGCGTCGCCCTGGATCTCGCCGTCGGCGACCGCATCCTCTACGCCAAGTACACCGGCACCGACGTCAAGATCGACGCCGTCGACTACATCGTCCTCAACGAAAAGGACGTCCTCTGCAAGCTCGAGGTTTAAAGGGCTCCACGGAGGCGCGGAATACGCCGAGTCCCGGACTTCGTCACGGGCCGCAGCCCGCGCCAACGTTCCCTTCCCTTCGGCACAGAGAAAGAGAGAGATAAATGGTTGCAAAGCAACTGTTGTTCGATGAGTCGGCCCGCCGCCGCCTGAAAGATGGCGTCGATGCGCTCGCAGACGCGGTCAAGGTCACCCTTGGCCCGCGCGGCCGCAACGTCGTCATCGATAAGAAGTTCGGCGCCCCGAACATCACCAAGGACGGTGTCACCGTCGCCCGCGAAATCGAACTGGATGACCCGTTCGAGAACATGGGCGCCCAGCTGGCGAAGCAGGTCGCGACCAAGACCAACGACATCGCCGGCGATGGCACCACCACGGCGACGGTCCTCGCCCAGGCGCTCGTCCGCGGCGGCCTGAAGATCGTCACCTCCGGCGCCAACCCCATGGCCGTCAAGCGCGGCATCGAAGCCGCCATGGCCGAGGCCGTCAAGGACCTCCGCAGCCAGGCCCGCCCGGTCCTGACCAAGGACCAGATCTCCCACGTCGCCTCCATCTCCGCGAACGACAAGTACATCGGCGAACTCATCGCCGACGTCATGGAGAAGGTCGGCAAGGACGGCGTAATCACGGTCGAAGAGTCTCGCGGCATCAAGTTCGAGACCGAATTCGTGGACGGCCTCCAGCTGGACCGCGGCTACGTCTCGCCCTACTTCGTGACCAATACGGACCGCATGGAAGCCTCCATCGAGAACCCGTACATCCTCATCACCGACAAGAAGATCTCCGCCGTCCAGGACATCCTGCCCGCGCTCGAGCGCATCCTGCAGATGACCAAGGACATCGTGATCATCTGCGATGACGTCGATGGCGAAGCGCTTGCCACCCTCGTGGTGAACAAGCTCCGCGGCACGATCAACATCCTCGCCGTGAAGGCCCCCGGCTTCGGCGACCGCCGCAAGGCAATGCTCGAAGACATCGCCATCCTCACCGGTGGCACCCTCATCACTGAGGACATCGGCCTCAAGCTTGAGAACGTGACCGTGGGCGACCTCGGCCGCGCTCGCCGCGTGGTTTCCGGCAAGGACGACACCACCATCATCGAAGGCATGGCCAGCGATGAGGCGATCCAGGCCCGCATCAAGCAGATCAAGGCCCAGATCGACGACGCCACCAGCGACTTCGACCGCGAGAAGCTCCAGGAGCGCCTGGCCAAGCTCGCCGGCGGCGTTGCCGTCATCAAGGTCGGCGCCGCCACCGAAGTCGAGCTCAAGGAAAAGAAGGCCCGCGTGGAGGACGCCCTCAGCGCCACCCGCGCCGCCGTCGATGAAGGGGTTGTGGTTGGCGGCGGCGTCGCCCTCATCCGCACCCAGAAGTCCCTTGAGGCGCTCGCCGCCAAGAACAAGAACGAAGACGAGCGAGCCGGTATCAACCTGCTCATCC